>JAYVYS010000067.1:0-10758 GCA_043784005.1 Isosphaeraceae bacterium | reverse complement strand
CAACAGCACGATATCCGAAACGCCGAGAAGGTCAAGCCCACCCGAGAACGGCCCTTTAAGCCGCCGCCCCCCCTTGGCCAGCCCCGAGACCTTACCCAGCGCACGCGTAAACAAAGTCACGACGAGGCTGGTCTCGAAAACCTCGACGTTGCGGAGGATCAGGGCGTGAGAGCGGATCGCGGGCATTTTTTTCGACCCGTGATTCGTGTCGCTCTATTGCGGCTTCGTCCTGGGTAAGGCCTAAGCTCACTATACACGATGGATGTTTGGGCTAGAGTGCTTCTCGATATGCAATTATAGGACCAAGAGACTAATGCACGTGCTGACTTTCCGGAATTCTTTTAGGGCACGCAGCGTCCACCATCCTTCCTGCTCAAAATAATCAATATATCTTGATAGTTAAATGATTTCAGAAAGGTTTAAGTAAGCGCGCTGCCAAAAGCCAGGATCTTTATACTGGACACCCTTCGGCAGGAAATGAAAAATGATCGTTCGCAGCGCGTTTGTCGCTAGCTTTCCTGCCTCAAACAATGTCAATTTCTCTCCCGCGACCTTGACTTTCCCCTCATCTAAGGAAGCCCCATGGGCAATAAGGCTACGGAGATTGTAAAGGTCGCGCGATAGCTGATACGCCTTCTGTCGCTCTTCGGGCGGGAACAACATGGCGAAGTTTAACGAGAACCGGAAGCTAAGTTCACTCCTTCGTTCCTCTTTTCCTATCGCGGATAGGAGCATCGCTTCCATCCCGATGACTGCGTCTATGATGCAATCTTGGGACCGAGTCCGATTCTCGGCGTCGGCCAAGCGAGTACATGCCAATTCCATCACACTCTCGGAGCATGCGAAAATCAACTTCGCGTGAGCTACCAACGGTTGGTACTCGTCTAGGTTCAGCGAGTAGCGTCCGAACGGGATGAATTCGTCGCCTGAGCCCAGGATCTCGGACATCGCGAGTGGACAAAAAGTCACAGGGCGGCAGTAAATGTAGTTGTAGCCAACGCGCCCACTCTTAAACGTACGCAAGGAACGGATAGCTTTATCGAGGACTACCTTTGCGTTTGCGGCGATCGAAATGTCCTCATACTGTTCATTACCAAGGATTTTCGGCTCATCTAGTTCGCCTTCCACAATGAACTCATGCATTCCGAAGGGTCGTCGATGAAAGAGGCCGAGCATATCGATCCTTCCGCCGTAGATTTCGGATATCTCTTTCTCACTTAAGCGGCGGATTGCAATACAACCGGGTAGGGCCAGTGAGTCAGTCGGCATACTGAAGTTGATTAATTGGGCCTGAAAACGAAGACGGACAGTCCGCCTGTCAACGAACTCGGAAAACTCCTCAACGACGGCATCCACTTGTGCGTCGTTCAAATGAAACGACTTGTGCTGCCACCATAGGTATTCGAGAGCGTGGTGGAGAATGCGAGGAGGGAATTTTGACCAATTGCTTTGCCAGCTTAAGAACCGAATGTCACCGTGGTACTCTGGGTGGTGGATAGAAAACGAATCACGAAAGGCAATACTTGCCTCTATGATTTGATTGTCTGCCTCGCGGAAGATATAAATTTCGTCGGGCCGAGGTTGGAACTCGCCATTCCAGCGAGAGCCGTCAAGTTTTTGCCAAACCAAGTATTGCGTGACAGCTTGTGTTACTAGGGGCTGGAGGTGCAGAAGGGAATCGTGTAAAGCCTGCCCCAACAAGGCCTTAGGTTCTTCGTGCATGAGACCCTTTAATTCAGAACTCTACGATACCGCCGCCGCCGGTTGAAGGTCCACCAAGACCCTTCGAATCGAGTGGTCGGCGACTTCGAGGATCTGGAACTCGATCCCTTCCACGCGGAAGGTCACACCGGTCTCCGGAATACGGCCCAGTGTGTGAAAAACGAAGCCGCCGACGGTTTGAAAGTCGCCGTCTTTCGGTAATCTCAGGTCGAGCCGATCGTTGAAGTCTTCGATCGAGAGGCTGGCGTCGACTTCATAGCGCGAACCGCCCAGCGGCACGACGGTGTCGAGTGAGGTCGGCACGTCGTGTTCGTCGTCGATGTCACCGACGAGTTCTTCAACGAGGTCTTCCAAGGTGATCAAGCCTGCGACACCGCCGTATTCGTCGAGGACGATCGCGATCTGAGTGCGTTGGGTCCGGAATTCTTCGAGGAGGTCGTAGGCGTTCTTGGTTTCGGGAACGCAATACGCCGGTCTGGCGAAGCTTCGAGGGATGATCGCGGACGGGTCGGTCGTGTCGGTCATTCTCGGAAAGAGGTCCTTCGCGTAGAGAATGCCGACGATGTCGTCGCGATTCTCGCCGTAGAGGGGGATTCGACTCTTGCCGGTTTCCCGAAAGACCCGCGCCGCGGCCTGGGCCGAGACCGAGGAAGGAAGCGTCACGATCAGGGAGCGCGGAGTCATTAACTCGGAGACGTCTCGACGGGTGAGCGCGACGGCGTGCTTCAGCAGCTCGCGGGTTGATTCGGGAAGATCGGCCTCGGAGTCCTCCGGGTGATCCGAGTCCGCGGGGATCTCAACCTCAACGCTCGTGGGCCGGGGAGAAGAGTCGGGTTCCCTCGCGAGCCGTTCCACCAGGGATTCGACCTGTTTCGTGGCAATGGTGAGTGGCATGGTGACCAAGCGGAGCCACAGTGCCGCGGGCCAGAATCGGTCGAGGACCTTCTCCGCGAAGACCCGTCCGATGACCCCCGCGAAGACGTACCCGAGCGCGCCGACGGACAGGGCGATGGCGAGCACGGCCTCGACGGCGAGAGTCGGTGCCTCGCGATCGACGGCGACTCCTAGGAGTGCCGCGAGCATGAGCCCGGTAACGACGGCGAGCGTCTCGGCGGCGCGTTCGGTGCGTTCGTCGTGATGGGCCACTTCATCGGCGCGGCCTGGATGACCACGGTCGGCGCAGAGTTCTTCGAGCCGGCTACGGGAATAAGTGCGCAAGGCTCGGGTCAGGGTGACCGAGATCAAATGCAGCGTGAGTACCGGGAGCCCTATGGCCAGTGTCCAGAGTAGGGTCATGTGGTCCACCCGACACTCTCCACTACTGTGGCGACGGAAACACCCGAGTCGTTGTCGATCGCCGCGGCGAACGTGTTTGACAGGCCGGCGATCGCGAGAATCTCGGCTTCTCTGCGTCGCATCGCGGCACGGTCGTCATCCGCTGCGTCGTCGTAGCCGCACAGATGAAGCAAACCATGGACCACGTACAGGGCAAGTTCGTCCCAAGGCGGAACGTCAGCCTGCTTTGCCGTGTCGACCGCCATCTCGGCGGAGACGACAAGCTCTCCCGAGAGCGTCGAGTCATCGGGATCAGAGAGGGGGAACGTGATCACGTCGGTCGGCCAATCGTGCCCAAGGTGGCGGCGATTCAGTTGGTGGATCGTGGCGTCGTCCACAATCGCGATGGAAACGGATGCTCGCGGAATGCCTTCCGCGGCGAGCGTGGAACAGACCAGGCGGGTGAGCGCTTTATTGTCGATCTTCAGATGCGATTGAGTGTCGCTAATTTCGACGTGTGCGCCCTCGACGCGGTCCGGTTTCGACGCATCATGAGGGGCGTTGTCTTTTTCGAGGAGAGGCTGGATGTTCATCTCGGGGTTCGTTGAATACTCTTCGGAGCGAAAGTGGCTCGGCTCCGTTCAGGCGGTGCGCTGTTCGGGGTATTTGACGCGGCCGTGATAGATGCCGATCAGCGACTTGATCAGGCTTTCACGGATCTCGCCGATTTCTTTCAGGGTCAGTCCGCATTCGTCGAACTGGCCGTCGTGCAGGCGTTTTTCAATCATGTCGCGCACAAGGTTTTCGATCCGCGACGGGGTGGGCTCCGAAAGCGTTCGGCTTGCGCTTTCGACCGCATCCGACACCATCAGGATGCCGGCCTCCTTCGATTGAGGTTTAGGTCCGGGGTAGCGGAAGGCGCTTTCATGGATGGCGGAAGCGTCGGGGTTACCTTCGTTTCGTCGGTTCGCCTCGTGATAGAAATACTCCACCAATGTTGTTCCGTGGTGCTGTTCGATCAGGTCGATGATAACCTCGGGCAAGTGATGTTGGCGACCGAGATCAACGCCGTCTTTCACGTGTCCGATGATAATCAACGTGCTCATCGCGGGCGCGAGATTGACGTGCCGATTTGCCCCGCCGACCTGATTCTCCACAAAGTAGTGCGGCTTGAGCATCTTGCCGATGTCGTGGAAGTATGCACCGATGCGCACGAGCAAGGCGTGCGCTCCAATTCGCTCCGCGGCGCTCTCGGCGATCGCTCCCACGGTGACGGAGTGGTTATGAGTACCAGGCGCACGTCGAACGAGTTCTTGCAACAACGGATGCGTGATATCGCCAAGCTCCAGCAGGCTGATCCCGGTCACGATGCCGAAGGAGTTTTCTACAAACGGGAGGCTCCCGCCGAGGAAGAATCCGGACATCAGGCCCCAGCCCGCGCGCCATAGGCTATCTGAAGTGATGAGACTTGTTGGCTGGCTTTGCCAGAGGCCCGTCGCCCAGGTCAGGATGAAATAGGCGAGTGCGGCCGTCGCGCCGACTTTAATGAGTTTGGTGCGAGTTCGGACCTCGTCAAGGGTGAGTGCCCCCGCAGCCGTTCCTCCCATCAGGACGAGGAAGTGGGAGATCCCTGTTCCGAGCGTCAGGCACGTCAGCAGACTCAGGCCAAATGTGACCATCAAGGCAAAATGCGGGTTGTACGCGATCGCGAGGATCATTGCGGCGATGGCGATGGGAATCAATTCGGCGTCCCAAGGTTGGATCGCCAGGAGTCGCACCGCGGCCATCGAGGTCACGATCAGGCCGCAGAGCGCGGCGATTCGCGTGAAGTCACGGGTGATCTTCGGCTCGTGGCGGAGGATGTAGTAGCCGACCAGGGCAAAGAGCGCCGCCACTAACACAACCATGGCACCGGCCCGTCGTGTACGTGCGCCGAAACTCAAAAGGCTGTTGGCTTGTTCGTGCTCCATCCGGAGCAGGATGAGCTGCTCTTCGCCAATGGTCTGACCCTGTTCGACCAAGAGGTCGCCGCGGCGGTAGGTATCGTAAACGTCGGCCACGCGACCTCGCGCCAGGTCGCGCTGGTGGTCGGTATATTCGGCCTCGTAGGTCAACGTGGGAGTCGCGGCAAGCTTTTCAGCGACGAGCTTGAAGAAGATCGGCCCGACGCGAGGGGCGGTGAAGGCCGCGAGGAAGTCACGGGCGACATCACCATCGGGCTTGGCGACACGTTCGGGCACGACCCGTTCTCTTGGAACGATATGGGCCTCGACGGGCCTCTGTCCGACGGTTCGCACCGAGAGGTTCCGGCTCAATTCCTCGGTTCGCGGCGAGGCGTCGTAGCCGAGGACACCATCGCGGATTGCCGGCTCGAAAGCCTTGACGATCTGACGGTGGATCGCGTCGAGGCGTTCGGGAGTGTCGGTCGCGGCTTTCATTTCATCGAAAACGTCGGGAGAAAGCTTCCAGTTGGCGCGGAGATGTTCGGAAAGGATGTCGAGGCGGGGGCTTTTCGCCACCGCCACCACGAGGTCGTCGAGCCGTTCAGAGAGGTCGCGGATCGGGGCGGGATCGTTGACCATGGACGAAGCGATCTGGTCGAGCTCGACTTGGCGACGCGCGTTGGTCTCTTTTTGATTGACCCGTTTGAATTCGGGAACCTTGACCCGGATTTCGCGTTCGGGCCGCTGGCCGAGACGGTAGGTAAACGGCGGCCCATAGCCCTGCACGATCGCGGCAGTGATGAGAACCGCCACGGCGACGACGGCAAGGCGAGCGACTTGGTCCCGCCGGCGTGCCAGTCGGCCTTGTCGGATGGAAAGCGGGGAAGGGGGCCGAAGGTTGGCCCGGGAGAGTTTCGGTCGACGTTTACCAAAGCTCATGGAAGGATCTCAGCCACGCGTAGTCAGTGGGAGAAACCCCACCCCACGCTGGAGTGTGCCTCTGCCGACGTAGGCAAAGGCTCATTCGTGACGTCGCACCGGAGATTCGCCGGTGCCAGCGGCACGGGTCCGCCTCACTCCGAGGCGGGTGTGCCAACGTCGGGTACGGAGTGTCCGCGAGGCCGGAGAGGAGCAATTCGCTCCGGTTGTCTCCGCGGAGGCTCCGTCTCTTCGTAGGCATTCACGATCGCTTGAACCAGTGGGTGACGTACGATATCGGTCTTATCGAGAAACACAGTGCCAATGCCGGGAACATGCTTCAGCCGTTCGACCGCATCCGCCAACCCGCTGACCGTCTCCGTGGGAAGGTCCACCTGGGTGACGTCTCCGGTCACCACGACACGTGCGTTTTGGCCCATACGGGTCAGGAACATCTTCATCTGAGGCACGGTCGCGTTCTGCCCTTCGTCGAGAATGATCACCGCATCGTTGAGCGTTCGCCCTCGCATGAAAGCCAGTGGCGCGATCTCGATGAGGTCATTCTGCATGTAGCGCTGAATCTGGTCGTAATCCATCAAATCATGGAGGGCGTCGAGCAAGGGTCGGAGATAGGGATTGATCTTGGCCTCCAGGTCACCCGGGAGAAAGCCGAGCTTTTCGCCGGCTTCAACGGCGGGCCTGGCCAGCATGATCTTCTTGATCTTTCCCTTCCGCAATGCCGAAACCGCCATCGCGACCGCAAGGTACGTTTTGCCTGTTCCCGCCGGCCCGATACAGAACACGAGCTCGTGATCACGCAGTGACTGGAGGTAACGGGCCTGACCGTCGGATCGGGGACGAACGACCTTGTTCCCTTCGCGGATTTCCATCAGGTCGGGGCGATCCGGCTCAGTGGCGTGCAAGCTCTTCTCGATGAGGTCGGCGACTTCCGTTGAACTGATCGCGTGTTTTCGCCGGAAGAATTCACGCAGGCCCTCGAAGACAAGCTTCGCCTGATCGACTTTTTCGCGATCCCCCTCGACACGAACTTCCCCGTGTCGGGCAAGTAACTTGACGCCGAGGGCGTCGCGAATCTGGCGGAGGAACTGATCGCGACTGCCGAAGACGGCAAGCTCCTCGTCGTTCCCGCCCAGCGTAATGATAATTTCCGTCATGCCTGGCCCTTTGATCCGGGTCGGAGCGGTCCAATCCGCCCGGACCTCCGAAGGGAAGCGAACCGGCCCGGGGCGACCCGGCTTACTACCCTACATTATGAATCATCGGGCGCGAAATACGCAACGTCTCGTCAATCGCGCGGGCCGATCGATTATTCTTTAAACCCCGCTCGCCAGCCAAAAGCCGAAAGCCACCGGCCCGGCGAATAAGAGAGAATCGAGAACATCAAGTACGCCGCCAAAGCCTGGAACGACCGTCGAGGCGTCTTTCCGATAGCAATCGCGCTTGATCATCGATTCCATGAGGTCGCCAAGTTGGGCCGCCCCCCCGACAACGAGCCCGAAGACGATCGATGCGGTTTGACTCAACGTCAGCACACCAAAAAGGTTGCGGAAGATCCCCGAAACCAGCAACGCAAAGCCCACGGAAAACACGAGTCCGCCGATCGCCCCTTCGATGGTTTTATTCGGGCTCAGCGAGGGCCAGAGTTTGTGCCTGCCCGCGATTCTGCCAAACGTGTAGGCACCGACGTCGGCTCCCTTGGCGGTGGCGACCAGATATACGACCGGCACCAAGCCATGATAGGGTCCGTCCATCCAGCGCATTTGAATGATGAAACTACCGAGCAGTCCGATATACGAGATCGCGAAAATTGTGCCGGCGATCGTGGTCATCGTCACCCCCGGCTTCACGAACTGGAGGCTCTGGGCGATAAACGTGACCATGACAATGGCCGCGAACGCGAGCAAAGGCCACGCGAGAGCGTTCACAGGCGCGAGGGGGTCATAGGCCGAGCGGCCGGCATGTTGGGGCAGTCGATGGATGGCTTCCAGGACGTGAGGCGCCCAGTTCGCCAGCACGATCGCCAGCACGCCGCCGAAGACGGTATTTCCCGAGGGTCGCGCGTTAGTCTGCTTCAATAGCTCCACGAGCTCAAGCGCCGCCGCGCCGGTGGCCACGAGCGAGACGATCATCCAGAATGGAAACCAGGGTGCGAGCCACTCATCAAGAGTGAGGACCGCGATCAAAACCCCGGACATTGTCAAACCGGTCACGACCCGGGTACCGAGCATGGGACCCTCAAATGAGATTCAGCCGGATGCTCGGCTTTGAAGAATCTTCAAATGCGGAAGAGTAAAAAAATCAGGGACGGACGTTCAAGATACGGGTTTGCTCAGCGCTTGGCCATCAAGGTCTCGGTGGGCAATCCACCGAACTTCCGCTGACGCGTTCCGAAAGCCTGGCAGGCGGCTAACAGATCATCGCCGCGAAAGTCGGGCCAGAGCACGTCCGTGACGTAGAGTTCCGCATAGGAAATCTGCCAGAGCAGGAAGTTGCTGACGCGAAGCTCTCCCGCCGTGCGGACAAGCAGATCCGGATCAGCCATTCCCGCGGTTCCAAGGTACGACTCGAATTTCGCTTCATCCACCTGATCGGGATCGACGAGTCCGGCACGGACGTCTTCGGCGAGGCGTTTCGCGGCGTCGGCGATTTCGGTCCTGCCGCCATAATTCACGGCGAGGCAGAGCGTCATTCCGGTATTTCCTGACGTGATCTTGGCGGTCTCGTCGAACTCGCGAAGCACGTCGGTCGGCAACCCTTCTCGACGCCCGATCATCGCCAAGCGGACGTTCTGGTCCATCAACTCGCGTCGTTCGATGGCGAGAAAGTGCCGAAAGAGGCGCAAGAGAAAGGTTAGCTCACGTGGAGGCCGCTTCCAGTTTTCGACCGACAAGCAATAGAGCGAGATCTGATCGAGGCCCAGCTTCACCCCTTCCTCAACCACCGCGCGGACGCTCTGGATGCCGCGACGGTGCCCGAAGATCCGTGCCCGTCCTCGATTTTGCGCCCAGCGGCCGTTGCCATCCATGATGATCGCGACATGCCGCGGCAACTGATCGGGCCGAAGTCCGACCGCTGCGATTCGAGCCAACCCCTCTTCGCTGATCGAGACGTTGGCCATGATGTCCTGGGAATGGAAAGTCCGGTGAACGAGGAACGCGAAACGATTGCCTTGAGAATCCCGACTCTCAAAGCCCAGGATCAATCCCGACGGTTCGTCCGCCGGGCAGGACCCAGAGAACGCTAGCAAATATCCGTAATCGTCTGGGTCCGTTCCGGTCCCACCGAAACGATCGATACAGGCACGCCGATCTGCTTGCCGAGATATTTGACATACTCACGTGCCGATTGGGGAAGATCCTTCCAGTGTCTCGCTTTCGTCAGGTCTTCCGGCCAGCACGGGAGCGTTTCGTAAACCGGCTTGCAACGTTCGAGGTCGGCAAGGTGGGCGGGCATCTCGGTAACTCGACATCCCGACTCGTTTTCGTATGCGACCGCGACCTGAATCGATTCGAGCCCGCTCAGAACGTCGAGGAGCATCACGGCGATTTCCGTCGAGCCGCTGACTTTCGCCGAGTACCGCGCGGCAACCGCGTCGAACCACCCGCAGCGCCTGGGACGTCCGGTCACAGTTCCGTACTCGCGTCCGATCTTACGGATTCGCTCGCCGATCGCGTTGTCTTGTTCGGTCGGAAATGGACCGCCGCCGACGCGGGTTGTGTAAGCTTTGACGACTCCGATCCAGCGGTCAATATTTCGGGTGGGAACGCCCGACCCCGCTGCGATCCCCGCGGCGCTGCTGTTTGAACTGGTCACGTACGGATAGCTGCCGTGATCGACGTCAAGCAACGACCCTTGCGCGCCCTCGAAAAGGAGCTTCCATCCACGACCGAGTGCCTCATGCAACCAACTCGTCGTATCGCGGACGAAAGGACGAAGCTGCTCGGCGTGTTCGAGATATTCATCGGCAACCGCTTTTGAATCAAACGGCGTGAAATCTGGGAGCATCGCCGTGAGCAGGCGGTTCTTATATGCGACGATCCGGTCGAGGTGGACGCGAAATTGATCCGGATGGTAAAGGTCGCCGAATCGGACACCATGAACCCGGCCGACCTTGTCCCGATAGCATGGGCCGATCCCGCGCCGGGTTGTTCCCAGATGATCGGCGACGGACGCCGATTCCTCGGTCAACCGCTCTTCGGCAAGATGATAGGGAAGGATCACGTGGGCGCGGTCGCTGACATGGAGACGGCCTTCAAGGTCGACTCCTTGTTTGGCCAGCGTGTCAATTTCCTTGAGGAGGGCGGGCGGATGGATCACCACGCCATTGCCGATCACGCAATGAACGCCGGGGCGAAGGATGCCGGTTGGGATCAGCGAGAGCTTGTATGTGACCCCTTCGGCCACGACGGTATGCCCGGCGTTTGCCCCGCCTTGATAGCGGACGACGGCATCATGCCGGTCGCAGAGCCAATCGACGATTTTCCCTTTGGCCTCGTCACCCCATTGCAAACCAACCACGCAAGTCGAAGGCACTTGACACCTACTCCAAACCGAAAACGCGGCGACATTGCCGCTTTGGATGACAAAGAAACAAGGTACCGCCCGCCACGTGGGGCGTCAATCGCGCGGAGGGGCCACAGTTGGTTAGTCAACAGTTCCCAGTCCTAACGAGAGCCTCCGGGCCGCATGAACCACGGCGACCACATCGATCCGCTGATCCGTGAGCCGGTAGACGATCCGATAAGGATTCTCGAACAACTCCCGCAACGTCTCTTCCTCTTACTCCGGGACCATTGGCCCGACACGCGGTCTAGACGATAAGGAATTGCTTCGGGCGAAGATCCTTTCAACCATGCTCAGAGCATAATGCGGAGAGTGT
>JAYVYS010000066.1:0-4041 GCA_043784005.1 Isosphaeraceae bacterium | reverse complement strand
ACGACCCGATCGCACGCGGCGGCGGCCTCACGGATGTTTTTAAGTGTCTCCGCATGCACGACGTGATTACCGTGCGAGAAGTTGAGGCGGAAGACATCGACCCCGGCCTCGACCAAGGCCCGCAACATCTCCGGGCTCTGCGAGGCGGGTCCGACGGTCGCCACGATCTTGGTCCGAACCTTACCCAGCGGCTCTCGATGATCCATGCGTTTTTGGCCTCTCGAACCTCAAGGGCTGCGGAAGTTGGGCAAAGGTTACCACAACAGGACACCAACACGCATACCGAGGAGGTTGCCTGAGCGATAGGATCGTTTGTCCTTGCCGAAGAGGTTCCTATGATTTAGCATTGAATTCAATGCGTTAACAATGCGAATGTTGGAGGCCCGATGGATCTGAGTAGAGACATCCAACCACTGACCGATTTCAAACGGAACACGCCGGAGTTCCTCCGCCAACTTAAAGCGACAGGGCACCCCGTTGTACTCACCATCAACGGCAAGGCGGAACTGGTGGTGCAGGATGCGGCGTCCTATCAGAAGCTTGTTGACCTCGCCGAGCGGCTGGAGACGATCCAGGCGGTCAGGGAAGGATTGGCCTCGATCGATCGAGGCGAAGGAAAGCCGATCGACGAAGTTTTCACTGCACTCGAAAGTGAGCTGCGGGCGAAGGCCCGTGCATGACCTTTCGCGTCATCATTCAGCCGCCTGCCGAGCAAGACATCGGAAACGCCGCGCACTGGATACTCCAGCAATCAAGATCGTCTGCCATGGCTCTGCGCTGGACACGCGGCATCCGGGCGAAAATTGACACGCTCAAAGTCAACCCCCTTCGTTGCCCCATCGATCCGGACTCCGACGCCTACGGAGCGGAGGTGCGTATGCTGCTGTTTGGAAAGCGTCGCGCCAAATACCGTGTGCTTCTTTGCCGTGCAGGGTGATACAGTCCGTGTGCTGACGGTGCGACATACCGCACAGAGAACTTTGGCCGATGAGATTCAACAGGACGAGCGGGAGAGTGACGACGCAAATGCAATCCATTGAAGACCATCAGACGACGAGCTTCATCTAAACAGCCCTCAACACGACTCGACTCACGCTTGACGCCGGGTCAATCGCGAAGAATAATAACCTGTTGTGAACCCGAAGAAGCATCGCGGGTTACGACGAGACGAGGTGGGCATGAGCGTTCGAAGTCGGGCTTTCGCGCGGTCGGGTCGCATCCTGGGGGTCGTCTTCATGACCCTCAGCATGATGCATACCCCTTTGCCGCAGCCTGACTTTCACAACATCCGCCACCACGACGAGGCTGGCGAGGTCTGCGAGTTTCACGACCATCTGCTCCGCTGGCACCCCGGGGCGGGGGTCGCCGGTGATGTCGCCGTGCTTCACTGGCACTGGTTTCTTCCTTCCGGGCCGGAGTCGGAAAACACGCTCGCGAAGACATTCCCCGCGCTTCACGCCCACTCGCCCGACTGGCAAACGGCGACCTGGGAAACCGGCCCGCAAGTTTCGCCATCGAATTCGACCGCGTCTCAACTCCTGCCGCGCCCGGCCAGATCTCCGCTTGACTTCCTCGTCTCGCCGTCCGGCCAGGCGTCCCTCGCGGTCGGACAAACTCTCGGGATGCATCCAAGGTCGGCCTTCAGCGCCACCTTTGCGCCCGGAGTTTCCCTCTCCGTTTTGCATCAGCGTTGGGATTGCTGAGACGGAGAGAAGGCCCTCGCGGCAAGGTTCACGGCACGGGGTGAGTACAACCCGTGGGACCCGGGAACGTCTTATTTGAGATCGTTGTCGTTGTAGAGTGGGCATCGCCCACCAACGATTACGCCGCTTTCAAGCGAAATTCGGTTTCATCCTTTCAAACATCGCGCCCGTGCTCTCTGATCGAATCAACGCGAGTCCCCGCACGGCAACAGCCTGGCGCGGCTTGCGAGGAGGTTATGTATTATGTCGATCGCCTTATCCAACAAAACGTCGACGCGGGGCGTATTGCCCTGGGTGGTGCTGGGCGTCGGTGTCGCGCTTACGGGCTTGAATCTCGCGTACTTCGGCGGGGCATTCAAGCGAGGAGCCGCGACGGAATCGGTCGAAGCGCGACAAGATGGACCTCCGCCGTCCATCGGACCCGGCGGATTGCCGAGTTCCTTGACGCTCACCGAGGCGAAGATCAAGACCATCGGAATCATGGCGGAACCTGTGACGTTGGTCACGCTTCCCACGGAACTGGGCGTGCCCGGTCGTATCGAGGCGAACCAGGAGCGAGAAGTCCAGATCCGTCCCCGAGCCGCCGGAGTGATCCGTTCTGTCAACGCCGTGATCGGCCAGAGGTTGAAGAAAGGGCAGACCCTCGCCGTTCTCGATAGCGCCGACATCGGCACGGCCCGGCTCAACCTGCGCGACAAACAACGCGCGCTTGCGACCGCCCGTTACGAGTCGGATTGGAAGAAACAGACCACCGACAATGTCGCCGCGTTGATCCCCGAATTACGAAAGCGCGTTGATGCTCCGATCATCCAGAAACAGTTCGCCGACCGCCCTCTGGGCTCGTACCGAAAAGACCTCTTGATGGCCTACGCGAAGTTTGACATCGCCGCTCACGAGGAGGAAAAGACGCTGGGGCTACGCAAGGAAAACATCGTGGGGGAACACCCTGTCTTCGTGGCTGTGCATGGCCGCGAGTCGGCCCAGGCGGAATTCGAAGGCGTGGTTGAGCAGGCGATGTTTGACGCCAAGCAGCAGGCGAACATCGCCGCACGCGCCGTCCGCGCCGCGGAGGAAGCGGTGATCGACGCGGCGCAACGACTGAGAATTCTTGGAGTCGAGGAAGAGATGACCGTCGCGCTCGCGGCCGCGGTGGACATGTCCGCCGCGAAGCTTGCCGCCGATGACGTGACCGCCTACGACATTGCCGCTCCCTTTGACGGTACCGTGATCGCCCGCACGGCGGTCGTCAGCCAGAAGGCCGAGATGAACGACGCGATGTTCACGATCGCCGACCTATCGAGCGTCTGGGTGATGGTGAACATTCCTGAATCCGACTTCGCTTTGCTCCCCTCATTGCAAAACGGAAAAATTCGAGTCGTCGCCACCGCCTATCCGGGAAAAGCCTTTGACGCGAAGCTGCTCTCCGTCGGCGCGACGGTCGACGCGACGACCCGCACCGTCCCCATGATCGCCGAGTCGAAAAACGTCGATGGTCTGCTCAAGCTTGGCATGTTCGTGCGGATCGCGCTCGATACCTCGGTAGACACCAAGGCGCTCACCGTGCCGAGTTCGGCGGTGGTGGACATCGAAGGGATAAAAGGGGTGTTCATGCCTGATCATAAAAAAAACAACGCATTCACTTTTAAAACGGTGAAGGTTGGTCGCGAGTCGGGCGATCGCTGGGTCATCACCTCGGGACTTTCCGCAGGCGACGAAGTTGTTTCCAAAGGCGCGTTTGCGTTGAAGAGCGAGCTGATCCTGCAGAACGAGAAGGACGAAGAGTAAACCGGCGATCTCACCCTTCGTCTTTGGTCTCGTTTCTCGAATCTCGAATCCCCCGGTATCCCACCATGCTCAATGCCCTGATTGAATCGGCCTTGTACAACCGGTTTCTCGTCTTGATGGGAACCCTGCTGATCGCCGGCCTGGGGATTTATTCGGCGATCCACTTGCCGATCGATGCGGTTCCCGACATGACCAATATTCAGGTCCAGGTCATCACCGAGGCCCCTGCGCTCAGCCCTCTGGAAGTCGAAACGCTTCTGTCATTCCCGGTCGAAGGGGCAATGAGCGGGCTTCCAAACGTCGAGCAAATCCGCTCGATCTCAAAGTTCGGGATCTCGGTGGTCACGGTCGTATTCCATGAAGGAACCGACATTTATCGAGCCCGGCAACTTGTCGGCGAGCGGCTCTCTCGCGCGGCCGATGCGATCCCTAAGGGGTACGGCACGCCCACCCTCGGCCCGATCGCCACGGCGCTTGGAGAGGTGTTTCAGTTTCAGGTGCGGGCGACCAAAGAATCGGGCTACACGCCGATGGAGCTGCGAACCATCCTCGA
>JAYVYS010000065.1:0-3009 GCA_043784005.1 Isosphaeraceae bacterium | reverse complement strand
ATCTCGACCGCCGAGCGTGCTTGCCACGCCAACCGAGCGGATGCCACGGTCGCGAATGATCTCTCGCTCTATCGAGGTGGAAAACACACCGTTCATCTGGTGAGGCCGGGCCATCCCGCCGAAACTTTTGGTCCCGACCCGACAATGGCTGAACTGCTCGTGATGCGAATTCTCGAACTTGCCGACCAAAAACGCAACATTTGACATTGGTCAAAAGAAAAGGGCTTGTTGATCTCCCTCAGAGATCAACAAGCCTTCTGTGATTCAATTCAGCACTCTCGAAGGCTTAGTTGCGACCAGCGCCCTGGGGAGCACGCTTACGACGGATTCCGAAGGAAGTTCGCGGTCCTGGACCACCATTTCCCTGGCCGCCACCTGGCCCACCTCGGCCACCACCACCACCGCCACCGTGTCCGTAACGAGGACCGCCGCGACGGCCGCCACCTTGGCTGCGCTGAGGACGGAAGACCGGACGGGGCGGGGCATAAATGCCTTCGACCTGATCGCCTTCCAGCTCGCGAGAAATCTCTTTCTCGATTTGGTCCAGCAGCTTCCCTTGGTCGGGGAGCACGAACGAGACCGCGGCACCATCAGAACCCATGCGACCGGTACGTCCGATGCGGTGGATGTAGTGCGAGGGGTCTTCGGGCAAGTCAAAGTTGATCACATGCGACACACCTTGGACGTCGATGCCACGACCGACGACATCGGTCGCGACCAAGGTTGTCAGACGGCCAACTCGGAATGCGCCGAGAACTCGATTTCGCTGCGACTGGCTCAAGTCGCCATGCATCGTCTCGGCCTTGAGCCCCTGAGTGCGGAGCAAGGTACCAACGCGGTCCGCGCCTCGCTTGGTGCGACAGAAGACGATCGCGCGCTTAGGCTGTTCGCGTTCCAGCCACTTGAGCAAGAGGTCGAATTTGCGGTCAGGTTCGACCATGACGTAAGACTGTTTGATCGCGGGGATTGTCGCGTCTTCGTTCTCGTTGACGAGCCGAACATCGGCCGGATCGCGGAGGTAAGTGCTCGCCAATTCGCGAACGCCCGGCGGCATGGTTGCCGAGAGCAGCAAGGTCTGACGGGTGGTCGGCACCGAGCGCAGAATCTCTTCGACGGCGGGGCGGAATCCGATGTCGAGCATCTGATCGGCCTCGTCGAGGACGACCAGCTTCACCTTGTTGAGGCGAATCGCGTTCCGACCCATCAGGTCCATCAAACGCCCGGGTGTCGCGACAACCAGTTGGCTGCCAAACCCGAGGAGTCTCTGTTGTTTGCCGATCGGCTCGCCACCCACAACCGCGACGCCACGGACCTTACGTCCATAGGAGAGGCGGTCGAATTCCTCGCAGATCTGGATCACCAGTTCTCGGGTCGGCGCGAGAATCAGGGCTTGAACGATGCGCTGGTTCTCGTCGATCGCTTCGAGAATCGGCATCAAAAAGGCCGCGGTCTTGCCGGTGCCCGTGGGGGCATTACCCAGGCAATCACGTCCCGCCAAGGCGGGCGGGATCAGATGCTCTTGAATCGGGGATGGGACCGTGAAGCCCGCGCGAGCCAGCGCGGCGAGCGAAACGTCGTCGAGACCTAGCTCACGGAAGCCCTCTTTGGAGGTGGTAGCCGACTCAAGCTCTTCGGTTGACATTTGATCAGTCGGTGTCGTCTGCAATCTAAGCTCCTTACACTCTCCGACCCTCGGCGCGGTGCGGACGACAACAGAGTCGTCCGATTATCGGACGCGGCTTGCTTGCAAGTCGGCCTGTGTGCGCTTGGGTCTGAAAGTTCCGAAAGCCTCGACGGCGTTCGGAGGTGGGAGCGCAATTTGACCAACCAGATAGAGCTCGCGAGGAAATCTCGGCCAAAAGCCGGCGGGATCGATCATCAAGACGAAGCATTGTAACATTCTATGCATTCGAAGCGAAGGGGCATTTCTCGTTTTTGGCGAACTCCTTCCTTTATTATGGAATTAGGCGCTAGGCGCGACACTCTGAAAGACCTCGATCAGTGCCTTTGCCCCCGCTTCCCAGGTAAATAGCGAAGCACGGGCAAGCGCCACCTCTCTCGAAGTGGGATGGGCGAGAAAGCTCCGAATGGTGGTCGCCATCTCTTCCACATTGAGCGGGTCAAAGAACAGCCCCGCCGACCCGATGACCTCGGGGAGCGAGCCCGCGTTACTGGCGAGCACCGGAGTTCCGCAGGCCATCGCCTCGATTGGTGGCAAGCCGAAGCCCTCCATCAATGAGGGTTGGACCAAGGCAAGTGCCCTCCCGTAAAGGCTCACGAGATCAACGTCAGGCACGAAACCCGTGAGGACCACGCGATCACCCACGTCAAACTTGGTGATGGTCGCCTTGAGTTCGGGGATCTGCGTATGAAAGACGTCTGCGAAATCACCGACGATCACCAAGTAAAGGTCGGGACGATTGACCATCGCCAGTGCTTCGATCAAACGTGGGAGGTTTTTATGGGGGCTCAGTCCCCCAACGTAAAGCAAGTAAGGACACCTGGGCGAAACTCCATACCGCGCGAGAACTCGATCCGAGTGTGGACCCGGCTCCGACGGTTGAAAGATCGGGTCCGGGCCTTCGGTCATGACCGCGACCCGCTCAGATGGCAACCTAAACCAGGTGATCAAGTCGGCGCGTGATGCCTCGGAGACTGTGACGATTCGGTCGGCTTGCCACGCCGCAACCGACTCCTTGAGCCTCCAAGCGAGTCGACCTTGCCAGGTTGGGAAGACCCATTCAGGGTGGGCTAAAGCGAGTGTGTCATGCATTGTGACGACAACGCGTGGAACACCCCAGACGGGGAAGTAACTATACGACGCGGGGAAATACAACAGGTCGAGTCTTGCCCGAGCGGCAACGCGGCTGAAGGCGATGATATCTCTGAGCTGGCGGCGGCCCGTGGAACTCGCCGCCGTTGTCGGTGCCTCGTATGTCTCGACGATGATTGGTTCAAAGCACGCTGGTAGATGAAGACTCGCGACCGAGGGTCGATCGACCAGCACTA
>JAYVYS010000064.1:0-6544 GCA_043784005.1 Isosphaeraceae bacterium | reverse complement strand
AATAGCACCGAGACCCACTTCCAAGCCTTCATCAACCACCCCCACCGTCTCAAACCCGGCAACTCAGGATAAAGCGATGTTGAACGATTGCGTTCTGTCCTCGACTTGCATCCCCCAAACATACCATGAGCACACCTCTCGCGTCTCCCAAATTACCTGTTTACCCTAAACACCGAAGACTTATTCTATTCAGCAAAGATTGCACCGCCTTTCGCGTGGAAAATGAGAAACGTGACGTGACCGCGAACTAGGATTTCTTTGGCGATGATTACCGATCCGATCGCCATCCGGACGACAGGGCATTGTCGAGGCAATCACGAGGAGCGAGAAGCGATGCAATGGGAATACTACCGCCTGTCGAGTGTGGAATCATCCCTTGATGAGGCATTGCATGATCTCGGCCAGGAAGGTTGGGAATTGGTCTCGATCATCCCGGAAGGCCGCCTTTTCCACGGATTTCAGTGCATCATGAAACGCCCCGCGCGTGAGCACGAACCCGCGAAAAAGTCGCAACCCGCTTTGCCGCATCGGTTTAACAAGTATCTCAGTGTCCGATAGACCTCGTATGGGATTTGATCCGGGCTTCCCCGCTGATCCAGGAGAACGAAGAGACATGATGCTCCCTTTTTTACCTCAGCATCGTCACGACCGGCTTGCCGCGGGCCGCTAGCAAACCGGGCGGTTCGGGGTTACGATTCCAAGGCCGCGAGTGCGTCTCTCTCTCAGGAATTCCCGCCTCGTATGGCGAGCGCCGACTGCCATGACCGCAGTCGGTATCGGATTCTTGTTGATCGAGGACGCCATGTCATTCTTTCGCCCTTGGGTCGTATTGGTTGCGATGGGAGCGTTTCTTGTGGCGGAGCCGGCCCGTTCCGACGATCCGGTCAAGCCTCAATTGAAACGCTCGGTGACCTCCGGCGACGTCTCGAAATTCCCCGCTCCAGGGACCGTGGTCCCGAGTGCGTTCGCCTTTTCATCGGACGGCAAGTCGCTCTTGTATCTTCATTCCGAAACGGAAAACCCTGGCCGGGTGCTTTGGAAAGTGGATATTTCCGGCGGTGCCCCGCGGGTCGTCGCGCGTCCCCTGGGCAGTGGCGACACCGACGCCAACGTCTCGCAGGCCGAGGCCCTTCGCCGTGAACGAATGCGGCAGCGCGACACGGGGATCACTTCGTTTGTCCAGGCTTTAAAAGCGGAGATTTCCGTCATTCCATTGATGGGTGACCTCTATCTCCTTCAAGGCGAATCGCCTCTGGTACGGCTCACCGAAACGGCGTCCCCTGAAATCGACCCGCGACTGAGCGGGGACGGAACAATGGTGGCATTCGTCCGTGACGATGAGCTTTTCATGATGGAGATCGCTTCAAAGAAAGAGACGCAATTGACTTCGGGTGCGAAGCCGGGGCAGTCCCACGGCCTGGCCGAGTTTGTCGCCCAGGAAGAGATGGACCGGTTCGCGGGGTTCTGGTGGTCGCCCGACGGGGCCTTCATCGCCTATCAAGAAACTGACGAACGCGAGATCCCGCTTTACTCGATCACCCACGAAGGAACCGCCAACTGGTCGATCGAAACGCATCGCTATCCGTTTGCGGGCGCGGCGAACGCGAAGGTCAGACTCGGAGTGATCCCGTCCCGAGGCGGCGAAACCAGGTGGCTGGAACTGGCCGATACGAACGACGAGGTCTACCTCGCGCGGGTGAACTGGGAGAATCCCGCATCACTGCTGGTTCAAGTCCTCTCTCGCGACCAAAAATCGCTGCGGCTGGAACGGTTCGACATCAAGACCGGGGCACAAACCCGCGTTCTCGAAGAGAAATCCGACACCTGGGTCAATCTCAACGATGACCTTCGCGTGATTAGCAAAACCGGAGAGTTTGTCTGGTCGTCGGAGCAATCGGGAAAGCGCCATCTCGAACTCCGCGATCGCGAGGGCAAGTTTGTCCGCGGCCTGACCTGGGGTGATTGGCAAGTTGACGACGTCCTGTCGCTCGACGAGAAGCGCCGCGAGGTCTGGTTCAGCGCCTGGCAAGATCAGCCGACCGAGACACAAATCTTTCGCGTTTCCATCGACAGGGGGGATGTTGAAAATGTGAGTCGCGAGCCGGGGACGCACAAGGCGGTCGTCGACAAGTCGGGCGATTATTATGTCGATGTCTATTCGCATTTGGGTCAACCCCCAACCACGACGTTGCGAACCCGCGACGGCGCTCTCAAATCCACCATCGCCGACGCTTCGCGTGACAGTCGGGTGGCGGAGTTGCGTCTCGTTCCGCCCGTCCTGACCGAATACAAGAATCGCGGGGGGGTGACCCTCCACGGCGCTTATTTCGCTCCCCGATCGAAGCAACTTGGCGACAAAGCCCCTTTGATCGTGATGGTCTACGGCGGCCCACACGTCCAGACGGTCACGAATTCTTGGGCATTAACCGCCGATATGACCGCCCAGTATCTCGCCGAGCAAGGGTTCGCGGTCTGGAAAACCGACAACCGCGGCTCATCGCGCCGAGGCGTGGCCTTCGAGACGGCCTTGAGCCGTAACATGGGGACCGTCGAGGTCCGCGACCAGGAGGACGGGGTCAAGTTTGTCGCGGCGAGCTGGCCGGAGGTCGATACGACCCGCGTCGGGGTGACTGGCGGAAGCTACGGCGGTTACATGACGCTCCGGAGCATCTTGCTCGCGCCCGACGTCTTCAAAGCCGGAGTCTCGATTGCCCCGGTGACCGACTGGGACGGCTACGACACATGCTATACGGAGCGTTATATGGGAACCCCCACGAATAACGCCTCGGGCTACCATGAGGCCTCCGTCTTGCCGAAAGCCGAAAATCTTCGAGGTGAACTCCTCTTAATTCACGGGATGCTCGACGAAAACGTGCACTTCCGTCATTCCGCAAGACTCGCCAATGCCCTGATCCTCTCGGGAAAAGACTTTCAGTTCTTGCCGATGCCCGACTCGCGCCACGGCGCTCGCAAAGTTGACGAACGAAAGTACATCGCCGAGCGGACTTCCGCTTTTTTTCTGAAGCATCTGGGCTCGGCTCGCTGATTCTCTTGGAGATCTCTGGCTTCCGGCGACAAGTTGGATACCATGTGAGATCCATGGCGAGACTCGCGCTGACCGCCGCGAGTCGAGCCCGGGTGTGCGAGGCTTGGAGTTGAGCGGTCAACGGAGAGCCGAACAATGCGAGGGATCAAGCCGAGCTTGCTGTTGCCCGCGTGCCTACTTGTCGGCCTGGCCGCGTGGGGCAGCACCCTTTATGAGCAGACCGGAAGCCAGATGGCGACCGCGGCGCGTCGAGTTTTGACCTCGCTCGACCGCGAGCAGATCGACAAGGCTACGTTCGCCTTTGACTCGCCCGAACGGCTCAACTGGCACTTCATTCCTCGCGAAAGAAAAGGCCTCTCCATCAAGGCCATGAATTCCGCACAGAGGGCGCTCACGTTTGGATTACTTCACACCGGCCTGGGAGCGTCGGGCTATTTGAAGGCGACGACCATCATGAGCCTGGAGCAAGTCCTTAAAGACATCGAAAAGGGCTCAGGCGCGGTCCGTGACCCGGAACTCTATTTTCTGACGCTTTTCGGGAAACCGTCGGATCGCGGTGATTGGGGCTGGCGGATCGAGGGGCACCACCTTTCGCTTAACTTCACTCTCAAGGACGGCAAGGTCGTCTCGGCGACGCCCACGTTCTTCGGCGCGAATCCCGCCGAGGTTCGCGTGGGGACGCGCGAAGGACTGCGAGCCTTGAGCGAAGTCGAAGATCGCGCCCTCCGCTTGATCCAGGCGTTGACCGACGAACAGAAGAAAGTGGCCGTCATCTCGGAAACGGCTCCGAAAGAGATCCGCTCCGCCAATGCCCCGCAGCCGCCCACCGAAGAAGCGGTCGGATTGGCTTACAAAGACATGACGGTCGACCAACGCGCCATGTTGCAGGCCTTGGTGGAGTCGTACGTGGACGACCTCCCCGCCGACGTGGGCAAGGCCTGGGCGGCTGAGATCCATCAAGCAGGCCCCGACAACGTCCGCTTTGGATGGTGGGGCGCTCTGGATCGTACGCAAGCGCACCATTATCGAATCCAGGGTCCGACCTTCCTGGTCGAATTCAACAACACACAGAACAATGCCAACCACGTCCACGCCGTCTGGCGAAACATGCTCGGTGACTTCGGCATGCCTTTGGCCGCGAAGTGAGCGGATGGACGTCTCCGTCGGCGAACTTGACGAGCGAATGAAACGAGGTGAAAACCTCGTTTTATTCGACGTCCGTGAACCCCACGAACGCGCCTTCTGCAAGATTGCGACGCCCGATACGATCGAGGATCTGCATATCCCCATGGCGGACATCCCGGCACATCTTGATGAAGTGCGGCGGCTCGCGGCGGCGCGATCGGTTTTTGTCTACTGCCATCATGGAGTCCGGTCGCGCATGGTGGCCGATTGGCTCTCGGCACAAGGCGTGAAGCAAGTTCCCAAAATTGGAATTGTGAAAGTGGGTGCGAGATCATCGCAACCAGCTCATCTGGCTGAATCTGGAACTGGCCAAAAAACCGGTGCCGTGCCTTGAATACATCATCGTGCATGAGATGGCGCATCTGCTGGAGCGGCTTCACAATGACGCATTTACGGCGCTGATGGACCGGTTTATGCCGCAGTGGCGGCTACACCGGGATGCGTTGAATAGCTCGGCGCTGGGGCATGAACCTGGGGCTACTGAACCAGCCGTGAAGCGCTGTGGGTGATTTGTGCTGGGCCGATTCGCTGACGGCACAGAGGCATTCCCCACAGCAAAAAAAACCCTCGGCGCATGACCGGGTTCTCTGCTCCGCATGCTGCTGCTTATCTTTTGGGTTGATACGGAGGCAAGATCATCGTGCGATTGACCATCACGTTAAACATGTACCCAGGCCGAACCTTGATGGTCGGCTGCACCTGCAGGTTCTTCTGCAACAGCAAGGTGCCGGTCTGGTTCAGGCTGGTGGCCAGTGCCGATGCGGCCTGTGCACCAGCCGGCGGCGTATTGAACGCACCGCTGTTCTGCGGCTGGCTCAATTCTGCACCCACACCCAGCAGGCTCATCAGGATCGCGCTACCGAAAGTTTTGAGGTAGTGATTATCCACCTGGTCATTCAGCCCGCTGCGCCCCTGGCCGTCCGCCGCGCTCATGCCCTCAAGGTCTATCGTCGCACCATTCGGGAAGATCAGGCGGCTCCATGCCGCCAACACGCGTTTCTGCCCATAAGCCACGGCGCTGCTGTACTGGCCGATCAACTTGGTGCCCTGCGGAATCAATACCACGTTCGGATTCAGGCTGTCGTACACGGTCTGACGCACCTGGGCTGAGATGACGCCCGGCAGGTCGCTGTCGATACCGGACACCAGCACGGCGGGGATGACGCTTCCGGCAAACAGTTCATGCGCGTTGGCGCGGGGCTGCTCCAATGCAGGCAAATAACCGTCGTCCAGGCTGGGCTTTTGCGCATCCGCCAGGAACTGCTGGTTGGCCGCCTGCCCGGTGCCGTCACCCATACCACCAGCATTCGCACCTGCACTGTTTTCCGAACCGCTGGCTGCCAACGCTTTCACCAGGTTCTGCATGTCGGGCGCTCGCGCGGCCTGCGGATTGTTCACCATCAACTTGAGCGCAGCGGCTTGAGCATCGGCCAAGCGTTGCGTGCCACCACCCACAGCGTCTTCCGCGCCTGCTGTTTGCGTTTGCAGCAATCCGCTGCCCGCACCGCCCTTGCCGATCTCGGCAGTCACCGCAGCATCGCCCCGCCAATATCTGACCTTCGAGGCGCTTGTAGTGCTGCTGCACCAGCCAGGTCTGATGCTGCTGGGCTGGCGTGAGCGGTGGGGCTGTGCCGTTGCCTTGCGCACCAGCCGGGTTTTTTAATGGATCACTGCCGCGCGCCGTGAGCTTGCCATCACTCGCTGCGCTTGCCGTGGCTGCCGGGACTGGCGAGGCATTGAACGGATTGGCAGCAGGTTTGGCAGACGTCACGTCCGGTGCCACCGTGCCCACACTGTCCGCCCCGCTGTTGTCAGCACTCGCAGCCTTGGGCGTGTTGTGGCCCGCCGTCAGGGTGCCCACCAGAATGCCGCCCACCAGCAGGGCAGCCAGTCCAAACAGCACGGTCTTGGATTGCTTGCTCAAGCGCGCCACGTTCCTGATCCTGCCCTTGAGTTCCAGCGGCTTGCCGGACTTGCCCGGGCCATCGAGCGATTCCACGATGGCGCGCTGGTCGGGCGGTGAAGTAGTGAAGTCATCAGCCATGGGTCATCCCCTTAATTGAACCATCCAGACAACACACCACCCGGCTTGCCGTGGGTACATTCCACACTGCGCGCATCACTGCCCACGCCCAACACCAGCTTGAGCCGGGCAGGCAGATCGTCAACGATGTAGTAGTCATGCACCAGGTGGCTGTTCATCAGCTCGGTAGTGCGGGTACTGGTATTGAACACGGCGGGCGCATCGGTGTACTTCATGCCTGCAGGCATTTGCAGGTAGGTATGCCCGTTACCGGCGAACACACGCACCGG
>JAYVYS010000063.1:0-2371 GCA_043784005.1 Isosphaeraceae bacterium | reverse complement strand
CGGGGTTGAGCTTCCTGGCGTTATCAGGATCGCTCGCGAAGGCCTTCTTGGTCGCATCAACGACATAGGTGTTGAGGTCGGCGAGGTCGAGCCCTTCCTTTTTGGCCAGGTCCTTCAGAAAGTCGCCATAACGAACGAGCACCGCGTTGTAGCCGCCCTCGAATTTGGGTGTTTGGGTCACGTCATCGTAGGGTGAGGGCTGGATCAATGTGATCCGAATTCCCGGCAAGGTCTTCTTAACGGAATCGATAATGTGTTCAAAGCCCTTGGTGTAAGTCTCAAAGATCTTGGGCTCGAACGCCCGGTAGCTTGCGTCGTTCATTCCCAGCATGATGGTCATCACGGTGGGTTTGTAGGCGAAGACGTCGCGTGCGAGTCGACGATCGATCGGTCCGCCACCCCCGCCGGTGACCCGGTCGCCGCCCCAGCCGGAGTGGACGAAAGTGACATCTTTCTTCGGAAATCGCGTGACAATAAACGTCTCGGTAAACGTCGTATAGAGCCGTTGATCAGTGATGCTATCACCATAGAAGACGACGCGGTCGCCATTCTTGAGATAGAAATCGGCCGCATTCGCAGGCGCACCGGGAAGAAGCGCCGGGACGAGAACGGCGGCCCACGCGATCAATCGTAGACGCATGTGAAGTTCCTCTTGAAAATCGGAATGTTGATTCAAAACAGCCTCGAAGGGACCAAATTAACGAACCCGCCGGTCCGACGATAGCCGCCGCCGGGTTCAAGCGACCGCTCGGGTAAATTTCTCGATGCGGCGCAACGAAAAAGCCTCCCCGATCTCTGTTGAGACCACGGAGGCTCACGTCATTGAATTTCGGTCGCTTCGGCAACCCTCAGCCTGGGGGGAGCGGCGGAAGTGGAGGAAGATAATCGTCTTTCGCGGGTTTGGCAACGGCGCGTCGCGGCTTATCGATCAATGCCGGCTTTATCTCTAGGGCGGCTGGCACCGGGGTCGTGCTCCGATGGATTCGAGGATCGACCGCCGCCTTCCGGGCTTTGACTCCCGCCGTCTCTGCAAGTTTAGGAGAAACCAAAACAGGCAAAATCGCCGGCTTCGGTGGTTGAACCGGAGTAAACACCAAGGAAGACGACCCAAGTGCGGGGGCAGGTACCAGGGGAGTTGCCGGTGCCGGCGCGGTGACGGGTGGCGTTACTGAGGCAAGCATCGCGGCGTTGTCGCGGGCCTTGGTATCCAGGTCAAGTTTTGCAAGCGCATGTCGCGCGGGATTTAGCTCGGGCTGAAGATCGAGGGCTTTCTGATAGTATTCACGCGCTTTCTCATGCTTGCCCATCGCCGCCAGGATGTAGCCGAGATTCGCGTGCCCGATCGCGGGGCCACCGGCGTGACTGAAGGCGAGAAGGGCCTCGTCGTTCTTCCCCTGAGCCGCATAGGTTAGCCCCAGGTTCGTCAAGACGCGCGAATTCTTGGGGTCGAGAGAGTCGGCCATCTTGAGCGATCGCTCGGCGTCCACCCAACGATTCTGGAGGTAAAGGCTGTAACCGGCGTCGTTCCAAATCTTCGCGTCGTTTGGGCTCAGCTTGAGGGCCTTGCCGTAGTGGGTTTCGGCCTGGGTGAAACGGCCGAGACGGTCGAGAGCGGCGGCGAGCTTGCGTTCCGCAAGTGCTTCCTGTGACGGGCCGAGTGTTTTTGTCGAGAGGAAAGAGCCTTTCACATGAGCAAGTTCCGACGCCTTTTGATATTCCGCGATCGCCGACTCGAAGTTGGACTGAGACTCGTAAACCTTGCCCATCTCGACATGAACATTATATTGCTGTTCGACCCCGACCTCCTTGCGGAAATCGGTCTTGGGCGAAGAAGGATCGACCGGGTCGGGCTTAGGTGGAGCGTTGCTCGCGACGTCCTTGGACGACTTTGAGATGAGCGTCTGACACCCTGATGTCGCGAAGAGCGAAAGTACGGCCAGAACCGACGCGGTCGCGACGATCGTTCGGGTCGCGGGGAGACGGGTCGAGACGACCTTGGACGTGCGATTGATCATGATCAGCGTCCTCCACCTGAGCCGCCACCGCCACCGCCCGTGGCGGACGGAAAGGTTTGACCGTACTGGTTTGCGCGGCTGATCCGATTTGAGTAGATCGTCTCCGCATCGCCACCCATCGACCCCGGATAGGGCGACGGTCCAATGACGACACGATCCGCGATCACGGGCATTCCGGCTTGCTGAAGCATGCCCAGCACGGCGTCACGTCGAGCCTCGGCAATTCCGGGCTCATCCGGGCTCCACTCAACAGAAATAGGCCCCAACCAGCCTCGAAGCCGTGAGGCCATCAAGTTAAACCGTCCAGCGCCCGCTGGCGAGAGCTTTGTCGAGCCCGCGAGAAAGTCGGAACGATA
>JAYVYS010000062.1:0-3625 GCA_043784005.1 Isosphaeraceae bacterium | reverse complement strand
CGTTGCACCGTGCCATCAGCTTCGGTCGCCAACACGGAGACGGTCCGATCCGTCTTGAAGCCGGATTGGATTCCCTCGGCCAGACCCTCGATCGAATAGACCTCTTCTCCGGTCAGACCCAGACTTTCCGCATTGTCTCCGGCACCGAACTGAAGAGGCAAGATCCCCATGCCGACGAGGTTTGAGCGATGGATTCGCTCGTAACTCTCTGCGATGACCGCGCGAATCCCGAGGAGCTTCGGCCCTTTCGCCGCCCAGTCTCGCGACGAGCCTGAACCATATTCTTTCCCGGCGAGAATGATGAGGGGAACACCGTCCGTTCGGTACTTTTCGGAGGCGTCGAAAATCGACATTCCTTCGCCTTCCGGCAAATGACGTGTCACGCCTCCCTCGGTTCCCGGCGCGAGCTTGTTTCGAAGGCGGATGTTGGCGAACGTTCCTCGCACCATGACCTCATGATTCCCTCGGCGAGACCCATACGAATTGAAGTCGGCTACGTCGACACCATGCGCGAGCAAGTATTGGCCGGCCGGACCTTGGACTTTGATCGAACCCGCGGGCGAAATGTGGTCGGTCGTGATGCTGTCGCCCAGCACCGCCAACACGCGGGCTCCGCGGATTTCACTCACGGGTGCAGGCTGATCAGGCATGTCGAGGAAGTAGGGTGGATTCTTCACATAAGTGGAGTGCTCGTCCCACTTGTAGAGGTCGCCAAGGGGTGTATCCAGCGAATTCCAGCGTTCGTCGCCTTGGAAGACTTCGCCGTATTCCTTGTGGAACATCTCGGTGCGGACCGACTTCAGGATCGTGTCCTGAACTTCTTTTTGAGAAGGCCAGATATCGCGAAGATAAACCGGGTTTCCCGACGCGTCAGAGCCGAGAGAGTCGGTTTCGAGGTCGATTTCCATCGTTCCGGCAAGGGCGTATGCGACGACCAGAGGCGGCGACGCCAGGTAATTGGCGCGGACGTCGCTGTTGACACGACCCTCGAAATTTCGGTTGCCGCTCAGGACCGCGGCGACCACGAGGTCATCATCGTGAATTGCCTTTGAGATTTCGGCCGCGAGCGGCCCGGAGTTGCCGATGCAGGTCGTGCAGCCGTAGCCGACGAGGTTGAATCTCAAGGCGTCGAGATATTTGTCCAGGCCCGAATCCCGGTAATAATCGGTGACAACCTTTGAGCCCGGAGCGAGGCTCGCCTTGACCCAGGGTTTGGTGGAAAGGCCTTTCTCCACCGCTTTCTTCGCGAGAATTCCGGCCGCGATCATGACGGAGGGGTTCGATGTGTTGGTGCAACTAGTGATTGCGGCGATGACAACGGAACCGTGCCCGATCTGACCTTGCTGCAAGGGATGTTCGGTCGCGGCGGGCGAGGTTGGGTCTTCGGCTCCGACCGCGGTGCCCCCTCCGCCTTCTCCTTCGAGTCGATTCTTCGACTTCAGATCGTTGCCGTCCGTCGAGACGCTGGTCTTTGGAGCGAGTGCCGGCCGCGCCTCGAGCATCCCCTTCAAGGCTTTGGCAAACGACGACTTCGCCTCACGGAGAGGCACGCGATCTTGCGGACGTTTGGGTCCCGCGAGACTCGGCTCTACCGTGGAGAGATCGAGCGCCAGGGTGTCGGAATACTCGGCCTCGGGCGTACCGGGGCCGTGAAACATTTCCTGTTCCTTGAAATACGCTTCGACGAGGCGAATCAGGTTTTTGGGGCGACCGGATAGTTCCAGGTACCGGAGCGTTTCGGCGTCGATGGGGAAAATACCGCACGTCGCGCCATACTCAGGAGCCATATTGGCGATCGTGGCGCGGTCGGAGAGCGGCAGATTCGCCAGCCCGTCGCCATAAAATTCGACAAACTTGCCGACAACGCCTTTACGTCGAAGCATCTCCGTCACGGTCAACACGAGGTCGGTGGCGGTAGTTCCTTCACGAAGTGAGCCACTAAATTTGAAGCCGACGACCTGGGGAACCAGCATTGAGACCGGCTGACCGAGCATCGCGGCCTCGGCCTCAATGCCGCCGACCCCCCAGCCCAGAACCCCCAGGCCATTGATCATAGTGGTATGAGAGTCCGTACCGACGAGCGTATCGGGATAGGCGACCGGCGTCGCGGAAGGGTCTTCGTCCTGGATGTCAGTCGAGGTGAAGACGACGCGGGCGAGATATTCGAGATTGACCTGATGCACGATTCCGGTGTCTGGTGGAACGACCCGAAAGTTTTTGAAGGCGTTTTGACCCCAGCGCAGGAACGCATAGCGTTCTTTGTTCCTGCTAAACTCCAACTCGGCGTTGGTGAAAAAGGCCCGAGGAGTGCCGGCCTCGTCGACCTGAACCGAGTGGTCGATCACGAGTTCGACAGGCTGAAGCGGGTTGATCTTGGTCGGTTCCCCCCCCATGCGTTCCATCGCGTCACGCATGGCGGCGAGGTCGACGACGGCGGGAACGCCGGTAAAATCCTGGAGCAGCACCCGGCTCGGACGGAAGGCGATCTCGTTCGCAGGGATCGCCTTGGGGTCCCATAAGGCGAGCGCACGGATGTCCTCCGCCGTGACGGTCAGCCCGTCCTCATTGCGGAGCAGATTTTCGAGAAGGATCTTGAGAGAGAAGGGAAGTCTCGCGAGGTTGAACCCGGCCTTGGTGAGGGCATCGAGCCGATAAATCTGGTAGGTGGTCTCGTCGACCTTGAGTGGGGCGAGGGCTTGAAAAGAGCTGAGCATGATGGTCCATCTTTGTCGCGCTGGCGCGACCGCGTGCGGGTGGGTCGTGACTTGGTCGGGCTCCCTTGATCGTCCTAGCCAACGAATTGTACTTGAATCGGAGCCGGGACTAAACCCGCTTCCCACGCGCGTTTCAAGAGAAGTTGGACGGCCTCTCGACCGCGCGGTCCGTAATCGACGGTCCATTCATTCACATACATTCCGACGAACCGGTCGGCGAGTGCCGGATCGAGGTCGCGGGCATAGGTCAGGGCGTAGGCCAGTGCTTCTTCGCGGTGTTCGAGGGCGTATACAATGCTTTCCTTGATGAGCCGCGCCACTTTCGCGACGAGTTGGTCTCCTAGATCCTTTCGGACTACGTTTCCGCCGAGCGGCAGCGGAAGGCCGGTCTCTTCGTACCACCATTCACCGAGGTCCGCGATCTGGTGTAATCCTTTATCCGGGTAATATAACTGCCCTTCATGAATGATCAAACCCACGTCCACGGTCCCGTCCAAAACGGCGGGAAGGATCTGGTCGAAGGGGAGGACAACCGTCGGGACGTCTTTGCCAAGGCAGAGTTGCAACGTGAGATAGGCGGTCGTGAGCGTTCCGGGAATCGCGATCTTAGGTCGCTTCTTGCGAAGGTCATCGAGCGTGCGCGGTGTTCTCGCAATCAGTTTTGGGCCATAGCGGTCCCCCATGCTGGAGCCTGAGGCAAGCAGGGCGTACTTGTCCGCAAGATGCGCGAAGGCATGAATGCTCACCGCCGAGATCTCAAGCTCGCCTTGCTCCGCGCGCCGGTTCAAAGTCTCGATGTCTTCAAGCTGATGGTGAAAGGTCAGGCCGTCGGTATCGATTTTATTGTGGGTCAGAGCATAAAACATGAAAGCGTCGTCGGAGTCCGGACTATGTCCGACGCGGAGTGAACG
>JAYVYS010000061.1:0-4273 GCA_043784005.1 Isosphaeraceae bacterium | reverse complement strand
GACGCCGATGAAATCGGATGAAGGGAACGGAAAGATATCGAGTGAGCCTGACCGTTTTCGAGCCTTTCTTTTCTTATCAGAGTTAATCTGTGTCATCTGCGGTCCATCGGTTTTCTTCATTCCATCCCCTACAATCCCACCCGAGCCAGAAAGTTGCCGTTACATTTTGTTTTTTCTCTCAAGATCGCCTATATTATGGAGACTGATTCCTCCCCCCGTGATGCAGCAGATACCCGGGTCGTGCGATCGGGGGGAGTTTACTGACTTTCAGAGGGTTTCGACGATGCGATTTCGGATGTTTGGGACGGTTGTAGCGTTAGGGTTGACAGCGTTGACTTCAGGGACGGCGTCGGCATGTCATAAATGTCGGCAGACACCCTGTGTGATCGCACCGCCGGCTCCTCGGGTGGAATGCGTGACGGACATGGTGCCGTACACGGTCATGAAGACGCGGACTCGGATGGATTACCAGCCGGTGACCGAAACCGTCATGACGCGGGTGCCGGAGACGACCTTCACGGAGCGCCAGCGGGTCGTTTGCAAGCCGGTCTTTGACACAACGACCGTGCAGAAGCGGATTGTGGTTCGCAAGCCGGTGTTTGACACCGAGTACGTCACTCAGAACGTGACCACCTGCCGCCCTGTGAGCGAGACGCACCAGGTTACCGAGATCTGCATGCAGCCCTCGACCACCTACGTGACCGTCCCGGTGACGATGAAGGTCAAGTCGGGCCATTGTGGAATCTGCGGCAAGAGCCAGGTGATCTGCGGCTGCAAGACCGTGGCGCAGACCTGTTACACGCCGGTCCCGGTGGTCCGCGACGTGACCACGACCCGGATGGTCCGAGAGACCTCGACCCGACAGGTTCCCGTGACCCACTGCCGGATGGTTTGCGAAGAGAAGATCATCGACGTTCCCGTGACCCACTGCCGGATGGTTCAGGAAGTCGTGACGGACAAGATCCCTCACACGACCTGGCGCTGCGAGCCGAAGCAGGTCACGCGGATGGTTCCGGTCCGGGTCTGCGAGACCGTGCCCGTGACATGCTACCGACCGGTGACCCGCATGGTCACGTTCGAGCCCCCGGTGATGGCCGCCGCCCAGTATGCGGCCGCGCCTTCGGCCCAGGCCGCTGCCTCGGGGCAGGCCGCTCCTTCGGGGCAGAACTGAGAGACTAGTTCCTCGGCTTTCGTAGGGTCGGTGAGATGCCGACCATGATTTGACTTACGGCGAGATGGTCAACGCGGGGTTTCGGGAACATTCCTGAGACCCCGCGTTTGCTTTGCGCGACGGTTTCATCCTCAATTCCCGCACCCTTTGCTATACCGCCATCCTATCACGCCCAGCGGCAGCTTGAAAACGGCCTCCTTGGCCGCGACGGTGACGTATAAGTCTCCGTCGAAGAAATGGACGTTCGTCGCCTGGCTGCCGCCCGCGTCGTAGGTCGCCAGGATCTTGCCGCTGGGAACCTCGACGACATGGACCACGCCCCCGGTCCAGGTGCCGAGATAAAGTCTTCCGACCTCGTCAAACACGAATCCGTCGGGGACTTCGTTCCGGCCCGGTAGCTTCAACAGGACGCGGGGATTGGTCCCCTTGCCATCAACCATATCCAGGATCATGAGCTGTTTTCCGCCCGAGTCGGCCGTGATCAGGTGCTTGCCGTCGGGCGTCAGACCGATGCCGTTGGAGCCGATCGGCTCGGGGTTGAGCTTGTCCACGGTGCCGTCGCTTTTGTTCCAGCGGTAGACGTTCTTCTGCCCGGGATTGGCGAAGTAGATGTTGCCTTTCGGGTCGAGCGCGACATCATTCAGGCCGTTGAGCCGCTCGCCGTTGACTTCGCGAACGAGGACTTCGACCTTCTTGCCGTCCTTCGAGACGCGGATGATTTGCGAGGTCCCCGTCTCGGCCCCGATGATATTGCCGTCGTCGTCGATCTTGAGACCGTTGCAGCTTGGCTTACGATCGCCTTCCGACGGCAAGTGCTTGCGCAAGTCGACGAGGATGCTCGCCTTGCCGTCGGGGGTGATCTTGCCGATGGTACCCCACTCGCGATAGTTGACCACGTAGAGGTTTCCCTCGCGGTCGATCGCCGGACCTTCCGCGAAAGCGAATCCCGAACAATAGAGCGAAGGCTTGATTGTGGAAGGGTCGGGTAGGGGGGTTGCCTTGCCGTTGGATTTGAGGTGCTCGTCGAAGTACGCGAACATGGCCTTGTCGGCGGTTTCCGCATCGGCTCCTTTGAAACCATGCCCGGCCCCTTCGATCGTCAGCAAACCGGCTTCGACGTCGTGGGCTTTCAAGGCGTCGAAGAGCCAGACGGATTGTTCATGCGCCACATACTTGTCCTCGGTGCCGTGGATGATGAGCGTGGGGGCGTCGCCTTTTGAAACCCACGTCAACGGGCTGGCAAGTACATGCGGAAACCTCGCGGTCTCAAGGTTTCCGCCCAGGAAGAGGGGAAGAACCTCGGCGGCATCGACGCTTTTTCCGTAGGATCGTGTGAAGTCGCTGGGGCCGTAGACGTTCACAACACACGCGACTTTGCTCGAAACGCCGGGGTTTCCGCCGTTACCCTCGAACCTGGGTTCGTCGCCGGTGACGCCGAGGAACTGCGCGAGGTGGCCGCCCGCCGATCCGCCGGTCACGCCAATCCTGGCCGGATCGACGTGGTATTTCTCCGCGTTGGCCCGCAACCATCGCACGGCCGCCTTGACGTCATGCACGGCGGCGGGGAAGGGGTTCTTGGGAGCGAGTCGATAAGAAACCGTCGCGGCGATGTACCCCTTCTCAGCGAGCCGGACGATCAAGTTGTCATACCCCTCGCGATTGCCCGCGCGGAAGCCTCCGCCGTGGATACAAATCACCGCCGGGAATGGCCCTGCGCCCTCTTTGGGTCTGGCGAGGTCAAGCGCGATGGGTTGGCCATCGGGGCTGGTGTAGGCGATCCCTTGCTCGAAAATGACCGAGTCGGGGACAGCGATCGCGGCTTTTTTCGGAGATTGTGCCGTGGCCGACGAAACCCATAGAGCGACAATCGCAAATAAAGCCGGAAGTCGGGTCCGCATGGGAGAGGTTCCATGAAGCGAGTCGGGTGGGAGAGCGTCGAGAGTGTACGGTATCGTCGATCGATCGCCACAGGTCAAGCAACCGTGGCGTAAATCGAAACCAATCGCCGGTGTTCGGGGTAACCCCGAGCGGACGGAGAAGACCCGCGTCGCCATGATCCCGTCACCCTTGCTGAGGGCTTCTCGAAAAGAGACAATTGTCGTTTGAGATGGAATACGCATACGGGAACGGAACGTGTCGATGGGATCTTTTTCCGAGGAGGGGACGACCGACGTTGAGGCGTCGCAACCGAAGTCGGAGGAATCTCCCCGATTCATGCCCTCATTGGCGCTATGGACGGTCCTCACGGTCGTGACCCTGGGAGGGCTCTGGGTCGCCGGGTTCCGCACGCGAGGGCTGATCGAAGCGGTCGATCGCGGGGCCGCTCATGTCGAATCGTTCCGGGTGGGTGAGCTTAACGACGATGTGATTCGCAAGACCATTCAGACCCAGCGCGATACCTTGCCCTTCTGGACGGTGATCGCGCTTCTCGGCGATTTCCTCGTCGAACCCGCCGCGCTCACCGCGAGGGCGCTCGCGGCGGCGACAGCATTCGCCGCCATCGCCGCATTGCGAGGTCGCACCATCGGATATGAACGGGCACTCGCGGAATGCTCGGCGGCGCAAGGGTTCTGGGTCCTCGGCATCGTTGTCCGCGCCGTGCTGATGGCGGCACTTCGTCGGGACGACATCGAGACCTCCGCCGTGTTGTTTCTGCCCACCGGGATGTATCCCGCTTATGTTTACCTGGCGCTTCGGCAGCTTGATGTTTTCGCCCTGATCGGCTGGTCGACAATCGCTTTGGGGGGTGTTCGCCGCATGCAGGTGAGGTGGCCGGGGGCCCTCTTTGTCACCCTGACGCTGGCCGGATTTGAGGCCGTGGCGAGGGTGAGTATCGCGGCGACGCTCGGGGCTGGAATGCGTCTCAGCGTGTTGCCGTCCTGAGATTTTTCGGATCAAGAAGCAACGAGGCAAGATCATGTGGCGGGCGTTCCTTGTGATTCTGGCGATCGCGGCGGTGGTGGCCTCGGTCGCGGCGGCGAACCTCTGGCGCGAGCCGGGTTCGATCGCGCTGGACTGGCAGCTCGTGAAGCCTCTGCCGCTGGAGGTGATCGTCGAGACTCCCGCGCGCGGGCCGATCGTCCAGACGGTGACAGCGCCCGG
>JAYVYS010000060.1:0-6081 GCA_043784005.1 Isosphaeraceae bacterium | reverse complement strand
TTCAACGCTCCATGTCGCCTCTCCGCAAGCGACCTTGACACTCGCTCTCGAAATGCGGGATAATCAAGCCTTATCAGGCTTTAAGTGCGGTTCGCGTCGAGACGCGAAGCCTGGCCTCTGGTTGTTTTCCACAGCTTCGCCCGCCTCTCACAACGTCGATTGGCCCTTCCTTCGATACTGCGTCCCAGTGATGAAAAACGACTTCATGACGAGCCGAATCGACCCGACGCGTAGCAAGCTCGAACAACTCCTCTCCGAGCGCATCCTCGTCCTTGACGGCGCGATGGGGACGATGATCCAGACCTATGGGCTTGTCGAGGAAGATTTTCGGGGCGAGATCTTTCGCGATCACCCTAAGTCGCTCCAGGGATGCAACGACCTGCTGGTGATGACCCGACCACACGTCATCGCCGAAATCCATCGCGCCTATCTCGATGCCGGGGCCGACATCATCGAGACGAATACGTTCGTCGCGAACCGGCTGACAATGGCCAACTACGGGCTCGAAGACCGTTGCGTCGAGATCAACAAGGCCGCGGCGGAGGTCGCTCGGAAAGTGGCCGACGAGGTGACCCGGCTCAACCCGAGCAAGCCGCGGTTCGTCGCCGGGAGCATTGGCCCGACCGACAAGACCGCCTCGCTCTCTCCAAAAGTAAGCGACCCCGCGTATCGTGGTGTAACCTACGACGAACTCGTCGCAGCCTATACCGAGCAGATCGAAGGGCTTGTCACGGGCGGGGTCGATCTTTTGTTTCCCGAGACGAGTTTCGACACGCTGAACATGAAGGCGTGTCTCTTCGCGATTGATATGTTCTTTGAGAAAACCGGCAAGCGGCTCCCGGTGATAATCTCGGCGACGATTACCGACAAGAGCGGTCGGACCCTCTCCGGTCAGACGATCGAGGCCTTCTGGCACTCGGTTTCGCACTTTGACATGCTCTCCGTCGGCATCAACTGCGCGCTGGGCGCTGATGATATGCGTCCCTACCTGGAGTCGCTCTCCGGGGTCGCCTCCTGTTTTATCAACTGTCATCCCAACGCGGGGATGCCTGACGGCTTCGGTAATTTCGACGACCCGCCCGAACACATGGCCAAGGTGATCGGTGAGTTCGCCGCCAACGGCTGGCTCAACATCGTCGGCGGCTGTTGCGGCACCAATCCGACCTATATCGAGCAGATCGCCAAGGCCGTCGAAGGGATCACCCCACGCCTTCGGCCGGAGCGTTCACGCCTCACGAGCCTCGCCGGGCTCGAACCTCTGACAATCCGGCCCGAAACCAACTTCCTCATGATCGGCGAGCGGACCAACATCACCGGCTCTCGCAAGTTTTCCCGATTGATCAAAGAAAACAAGTATGAAGACGCCCTGGCCGTCGCGCTTGAGCAGGTTGAAAATGGGGCCAATATTGTTGACGTGAACATGGACGAAGGGATGATCGACGGCGAGCAGGCGATGACCCGCTTTCTCAACCTGATCGCGTCCGAACCCGACATCTCGCGCGTCCCATTGATGATCGACAGTTCCAAATGGTCGGTGATCGAGGCGGGCTTGAAATGCGTGCAGGGGAAACCGATCGTCAATTCGATCAGCCTCAAAGAGGGCGAGGCGAAGTTTCTCGAACAGGCGAAGCTCGTCAAGCGCTACGGTGCGGCGGTTGTCGTGATGGCGTTTGACGAGGAAGGCCAGGCGGTTGACTCCGATCGCAAACTCGCCATCTCTCAGCGAGCGTTCAAGCTTTTGACCGAACAGGCGGGATTCGAGCCTTCCGACATCATTTTCGACACCAATATCCTGACCGTCGGCACGGGGATCGAGGAGCATAACAACTACGCGGTCGAGTTTATCGAGGCGGTCCGCAAGATCAAGACCGAGCTACCCGAGACCAAGACCAGCGGCGGCGTGAGCAACGTCTCGTTTTCCTATCGAGGCAATGATACGGTCCGCGAGGCGATGAACGCCGCGTTTCTTTATCATGCGATCAGCGCCGGGCTCGATATGGGGATCGTCAACGCGGGGCAACTCGAAGTCTACGAAGAGATTCCTAAAGACCTCTTGGAACGGGTCGAGGACGTGCTTTTGAATCGCCGTCCCGATTCCGCGGACAGGCTCACGGAATTTGCGGAGTCGGTGAAGTCGAAGGGGAAGAAAGACTCGATCAAGGATCAATCCTGGCGTAACGCACCCGTCGAAGAGCGCTTGAAACATGCGTTGATTCTGGGGATTGTCGAATTCATCGACCCGGATACTGAAGAGGCGCGCCAGAAGTATCCGCGACCGCTCGACATCATTGAGGGACCGTTGATGGACGGCATGAATGTCGTCGGCGACCTCTTTGGCGCGGGCAAAATGTTTTTGCCGCAGGTGGTCAAGAGCGCCCGCGTGATGAAGAAGGCTGTCGCCTATTTGATGCCCTACATGGAGGCTGAGAAGGCCAAAGGGGGCATCAGTGCGCACAAGGCACGCGGCAAGCTTTTGATGGCGACCGTGAAAGGCGACGTCCACGACATTGGCAAGAATATCGTGGGGGTCGTGCTCGGTTGCAACGACTACGAAGTGATCGACCTGGGAGTGATGGTTCCGTGCGAGACAATCCTGGCGCGCGCCAAGGAAGAAGAGGTCGACATGATCGGGCTTTCGGGCTTGATCACGCCGTCACTCGACGAGATGGTGCATGTCGCCAAGGAAATGGAGCGCCAGGGCTTCGTCGTTCCGCTCTTGATCGGTGGCGCGACCACGAGCGTGAAGCACACGGCGGTCAAGATCGCGCCGGGGTACAAAGGGGCCGTGGTCCACGTGAAGGACGCTTCGCGTTGCGTGGGAGTGGTCGACAGGTTGAACCGTGCGGACCAGCGCCCCAAGATGCTTGAAGAGTTGAAGGCCTCTCAACAACGCGAACGCGATAATTTCACTCAGCGACGGCAACGGAAGCTCGTTCCCTACGCTGAGGCGGTGTCGCGAAAATTCAACATCAACTGGAACGGCACCGCGCCCGCCAAGCCGGCATTCCTCGGACCCAAGGTTTTGAGCGACTTCCCGCTTGACGAACTTGTCTCCTACATCGACTGGTCGCCCTTTTTCTCGACCTGGGAGTTGAAGGGGAAGTTCCCGAAGATTTTTGAAGACCGTACGGTCGGGGTCGAAGCCAAAAAGCTTCACGAAGACGCGACCCAACTTCTTGATAAGATCGTCAAGGAGAAGCTGCTAAAGGCCCAGGGGATCTACGGCTTTTTCCCAGCGAATTCCGAAGGCGACGACATCGTGGTTTATACCGATGAGAGCCGCGTCAAGGAACGCGCTCGGTTTAACATGCTCCGGCAACAATGGGAAAGACCGGGACAGACGTCGTTCCTCAGTCTGGGAGACTTTATCGCGCCTGTAGGGTCGGGAAAAGCCGATTATGTGGGAGCCTTCGCGGTCACGACCGGGTTCGGCTGCGACGAACTCGCGGCGAAGTTTGATGCTGACCTCGATGATTACAACTCGATCATGACCAAAGCCTTGGCCGACCGACTTGCCGAGGCTTTCGCGGAATATCTCCACGCCCGTGCCAGACGCGATTGGGGCTACGGTGTCGGCGAGAATCTCTCGGCCGAAGAGATGATCGAGGAAAAATATGAAGGGATCAGGCCTGCCGCCGGATACCCCTCCTGCCCCGACCACACCGAGAAAAAGGCGCTCTGGTCGATCCTGGACGTCGAATTGCGAACCGGAATCAGGCTGACGGAAAGCTATGCCATGCATCCCGGCTCTTCGGTGAGCGGGCTCTATTTCGCACACCCGGAAGCCCGGTATTTCGCGGTCGATCTGATCACTCGCGAACAGGTGGAAAGTTACGCCGCGAGGAAGAAGATGCCGCTGGCCGTTGTCGAGCGCTGGCTGGCACCGAATTTGGCTTATGACCCGACTTGAGACGGGATAAAATGTCAGTCTGTCCGCTTTTCGACCGACTCGCGACGAAGCGCGATCGGCGAGGGTAACGAACCACCGCAGGGGTTTGAGAGGGTGGGCCGCGTTGCCGACCCACCCTACGAATAAGAGATCACCACCCCACGGAAGGCACGAGGCTCGGCATCAGGATCGAGTCTTTCGGAGAGACCCCCGGCGCGATCTTGTACTCGTTGTTGAGGTACATATCGGGATCGGTGGGGCTTAGACGTCGCGTGTTGTGCCAGGCGACGTGAAGGTCAGAATACAGTACGTTCTGACCGCGACCACCATGGTTCGGGCTATTGCCGTTAAGGATGGTCCGGAAATTTTCATGCGGAGGCTGATCCCCGAGCAAGGGGTCCGACGCCATGTGGTCAGCGGGAATCGGCACCACCGTGTTGGATGTCGCGCTGCGATAACCGGGGTTATAGGCGTAATTCGTGCAAAGCATGTGAATGACCCGATTCGGGTCTTCCGCGTGAAGTCGGCAAAGTGTCGGATAATCGGGGAGCGGCTCATGGAGATGAGACTTCTTGTGAGAGGGACAGTCCATGGTGCTCAACTCGCGCTCGGTCAGGTCTCCATTATCCTTGAGTAGCGCCAGATAGCCGCCTACCGGAGGAGCCTTGCCGTCCACCTCGGAGCCAAACGGATAATGGTTGTGTTGATTTCCATAATGCCAGAGGGCGCGGCCGAGTTGCTGAAGGTTGTACGTGCAGCCCGCCTGGTCAACCCGATCCCTCGAGCGCTGCGCCGCGGGCAGTAGGGTGAGCATCCCGGCCATGAAAATGCTTGCGGCCACCGCGATATCCGACCATCGAAAAGGAACCCGTGAGGGTGCGAAGTCGAGGATCGTCTTGCGACGCCGCGCCGCGTCGGCGACAAATTGCATGGTTCGGTTAGAGAGCCCCGTCGGTGGGTCGAAGAGATCGCCATCGTCGAGGAGGAGGTGCAACGACCGCGAGAGTCGTTCGACCATCTCGGCCGAGGCGGGGTTTGCGGCGAGAGCACGCTCGGCCCGTTCCAGGTCGGCGGTCTGTCCGAGGGCGTGATCGAGAAGTTCATTAGCGTTCATAGTGTCATCACTCGCTCCCGTCATGGTTTTCCGATCGCGCCATCTTCTGAAGTTTGGCGAGCGCGGCATGAAGGCGGGATTTCACGGTTCCGACGGGGATCTTTTGAATGTCCGCAATCTCTTGGTATTTCAAATCTTGGTGATAAGCGAGGATCAAGGTCTGGCGAAGGGCTTCGGGAAGCTTGGCTACGCTTTCCCGCACCCAGCGCTTTCGTTCCTCACCCTGAAGTTCTTCGAGCGGGCTTTCCGTGCCGCTGACGAGGAGATCCACAAGGCTACCGGCGTCCGATTCACTCTCATTCCCAACCATTTTCTGGTCGAGGCTGATCGTGGGATGTCGGCCTGCTTTGCGAAGCGCGTCGACGGCTTGATGGGTCGCGATCGAATAGAGCCAGGGGCGAACCGGACGACCATCTTCATAGAGCCCTCGCTTCAGGTGAACCTGAAGAAAAGTGTTCTGAAAGACGTCTTCCGCAAGTGCGGGGTCACCAAGATAGCGGGCAAGGTAACGATAAAGTTCTTGCTCGTAGCGTTTGATCAGTGCGTTGAAGTCCTCGGCCCGACCCTTGTCTCGATACCGGGTCAGCAGTGTCTCGTCGGAGACCCCGACGAGGTCGTCTGTCGCGCCGGAACCAACGGTCTTCATCATGACTTACGCACCGCCGCAGCGAGGGGTTCGAATCCTGCTTGAAAAAAAGGGGGATTTCTGAACGAACAAAAAACGCGACGACGGTCGAAAAAGGTAAAAACTTAGTTTAAACCATCCCGCAACGGCGTCAAGTTGCTGTGGGACTTCGCGAGGAGGATTGCAAAGTCAACAAAACCAAGAAAACAAATCCATCCGCAGATGACGCAGATTAACTTGTCGTAAGAGAATAAAACTTGGCTCATCATGGATTCTGGGGTGGTGATTGAAAAGACAGACTTGGGTGCCACGGGTTGAACTCAACCCGTGTGTCGTAAGCCACGCCCGGAGCACGGGTTGAGTACAACCCGTGGCACCCTGGTCGGCCCTCCGGATTCGGGGACTCGCTCCACCATTCCGGAATCCCTCATGAGCCTAAAACGGTTCATTTAA
>JAYVYS010000059.1:0-6679 GCA_043784005.1 Isosphaeraceae bacterium | reverse complement strand
CTCAAGGGATCACATTCAAGCACGATCCACGATCGACCGGATTGTCAAAGAACATCACCTGTCGACGCTTTCGGCCGGTGCGACCGGACCCCATAAGGGCTGATCACTCCGGCCGTCACAGTCATGACTCGACGTCATTTCACAGGCGAGAGTCAGATAATAGCTTCGGAAAAATAAACTACAAGGGTCTTGTTTCAGAGTACGCGATTTTGTTTCCTGGGCTTTCCATAAAACAATAACAGTGAGTGGTTTACGACTTCAAAAATAAGAGCGAATTCCTGCTCTCGGGCTGTAATTCGTGGACCAACGCAAGCCCTCAAGGAACCGTTTTGCTCGAGTCGCCAGCCGCTCCGGGCCCGAACCTCTTCGATGGGGCCCGTCATCGTTTTGGATTCATGAGGTTTCATTGGGCAACCAACGCGGACTCGGCGGTCAGCGTGTCTGGCGGTCCGGCATGAGGACGCGCTCGACCCAAGTGGTATCGACACGGCTCTCGATGAAGTCCCGGTTCCTAAAGATCCGCTTGTGCAAGGAGATCGTGGTGCTGATCCCCTCGATCACGAGTTCCTCAAGTGCCCGTCGCATCTTGGCGAGGGCCTCCGCCCGGTCCGCTCCGTGGACAATCAGCTTGCCGACGAGCGAATCATAATGGGGGGGTACCGAATACCCTACCTGGATATGAGAATCCCAGCGAACACCGGGGCCTCCAGGAATTCTCAGCCCGGTGATTTTTCCAGGTGAGGGGCGGAAATCATTGTCCGGATCTTCGGAATTGATGCGGACCTCAATGGCGTGGCCGCGCGTCTTGATTTCCTTCTGCTCGAAGGGAAGGCGTTCGCCCGCCGCGATCCGGATTTGCTGTTTGACGAGGTCGATCCCGGTGACCATCTCTGTGACGGGGTGTTCCACCTGGATGCGGGCGTTGACTTCGATGAAATAATACTTGTTGTCCGAGTCGACGAGAAATTCACAGGTGCCGGCATTCACATATCCAACAGCTTTCGCAAGTCGAACCGCGGCTTCCCCGAGTTGGGTCCGGACGTCGAGTGGCAGCGTGGAAGCGGGGGATTCCTCGACGAGCTTTTGATGGCGGCGTTGCAAAGAGCAGTCGCGATCCCACAAGTGGACGACATTGCCGAAGTTATCGGCGAGGATCTGGATCTCGACGTGCCTGGGTCGGTCGATGAATTTTTCGAGATAGACGCTGGGATTCTTGAAGGCGGCCTCGGCCTCGTTTCGCGCGGATTGAAGGGCGCTTGCGAACGTCGCCTCTTCGCGAACGATGCGCATCCCTTTTCCGCCGCCTCCCGCGGCGGCCTTGATCAAGACGGGGAAGCCGATCGCGTTGGCGATGCGGATCGCTTCGACGAGATCACCGATCGGTCCGCCGGAGCCCGGAACACACGCGACTTTGGCCGCGGTGGCAACGATTTTGGCCTCGGTCTTGAGGCCCATCTTGCGGATCGCTTCGTGAGACGGGCCGATGAATTCGAAGTTGCAGCTTCGGCAGATTTCGGCGAAGTGGGGGTTCTCGCTTAGAAAGCCGTAGCCGGGGTGAATCGCCTGGACATCGGCGACCTCCGCGGCGGCGATGAGCCTGGGGATATTGAGATAACTATCGGAGCTAGCAGCCTTTCCGATGCAGATCGCGCGATCGGCGAGCGCCAGATACGGGGCACCGCGATCGGCCTCCGAATAGACCGCGACCACTTCGACACCAAGTTCCTTACAAGCCCGGATCACCCGCAGGGCGATCTCACCTCGGTTGGCCACCAGGATGCGCTGAAACATGGGGAACTGTCGCCTCTGACGTGTCGAGTAGGGCGAGCGATCGGTGTCCGAAGACGTCCGGATTTTGGGCTCGCGTCGCCGGGCCTGTCCCCGGGGCTAGACAATCATTTTTTGTAGGATCGAGCGGATTCAAGCGGGACGGACGCGGAACAGAGGCTGGCCGAATTCGACCGGCTGTCCGTTCTTGACCAGGACCTCACTGACGATGCCCGCCATGCCCGCGGGAATGTCTGTGAAGACTTTCATGGCTTCGATCACACAGACCGTCGAGTCGTCGCGAATATTGCTGCCGACGGAGACATACGGAGGCGAATCGGGGGAGGAGGACGCGTAGAAGGTGCCGACCATAGGGCTTTCGATGACCAGATCATTTGAGGGCGCCGGGATGACCGGCGCGAGTATCGGGGCCGATAAAGTCGGATCGGCGACGGGAGCCGTCCCGACTTGCGTCGCGGCTTGGATCAGGCCGGCGGCGACGGGGCCTCGGCGTCGCAGCCGAATCTTCTTCTCGCCTTCGAGAAGGTCGATCGCGGTCAAGTCGTACCGCTTCATCATCCGGACCAGTTGATGGATGGTTCGGACGTCGAAGGGTTCGGTCGGATTCTCCGGCATTCCTACGCTCCGCAAGACATCAAGGCCCGACATTGGTGACCGGGCGAGGTTAACCGTTCGTAGGCGTTTGCCCGGCGAACCGCGAGAAAAGAGGCTTTTGGACCGAATCGTTCAATGGGTCAAGGGACGCGGACGGAATCAAGCGACTTCGGGACGTGCGTCAGGACCTCACAGCCGTCGGGGGTGACCAACACATCGTCTTCGATCCGAACTCCCCCCCAATCGGGCAGATAAATTCCCGGCTCGACGGTGATGACCATTCCGGCTTGGAGCTTGTTTTCGGCGCCCTTGCGAATGCGCGGGTCTTCGTGGATGTCCATCCCGAGCCCGTGACCGAGCCCGTGCGTAAAAAAACGGCCGAAACCAGCCTCCTCGATCACGGAGCGGGCTTCGGCATCGACAAGACTTACCTCGACCCCGGGGCGGATCGCCGCGATCCCGCGTTCCTGGGCTTTCAGCACGATCCGATACATTTTCTCGAACTTGGAAGTGACCTTACCGGTGACCAGTACCCTCGTCAAGTCACTTTTGTAGGGCTTGCCGGTCGCTCCCCAGTCGATCAAGACGAAGTCGGAATCGCCGATCCTGGCCTCGGAGGTCGGCCTGGCGTGCGGCAAGGCGGCACGTTTACCGACCGCGACGATCGGTGGAAAGCTCGCCGCGCTGGCCCCACAACGTCTCAGGTCATTCTCAAGAGCGTCGGCCACGTCTTTTTCGGATTCGTCGCATCTGAGACCATTTCTGAGCATGAGAAACGCGCGTTCGGCATATCCGATCGCTTCTCGGATCGCGGCGATCTCATCGCGATCCTTGATTGCGCGAAGCGCCTCGACACGTCCGTTGATCGGGTTCAATTCGATTCCGGGCAGCTTTTCAAGGAGCGCCAGGTGGTCCGCCACGTAGAGGGCAGTCGCCTCAAACCCGAGGCTTTTGATTCCGAGACTCTTCACGCCGTTGGCGATGGCTTCGGTCTGCAACTCGCCCACCGGCCGGATATAAACGTCGATCTCCTGACATTCCTGCTCGATCTGGGTGGTGAACCGACCGTCGGAGACGAGCAATGTTCGTAAACGACTCAACAAGAGAAAGGAGTCTTCGCCGCTAAATCCGGTCAAATAGCGAACGTTCGTGGGATTGCAGAGGAGATAGGCCTCGACTTGGTCGGCTTTGAGAGACCTACGTAATTTCTCGCGACGCGCGTGAGTTCGGTCCCTGAAGGTCACGTGCCCTCCTCTTCCTCAGGAATCGGTTTTCAGGAGGAAATAGACCCAGGTACGGAGCTTTGCCGGGTCGTCATTCCAATGATCGTAGACTTCCCAACTTGCTCCGGCGGGTTCATGATTGTTCGACTTGCACCAGAGCAAGATCGCATCATTGGCCTCGCCTAACCGGTCATAGGGCCCCCAATGCTCGGTCCAGGCCGCCAAGCCTGTGGGGGTTGTCGAGCAAGTCACGTTGCCCTCAGACGGAAAGGGTTGCGGAACAATCACTCCACATTCCTGCTCCCGGTGGCTTTTGTAGATGACGAGGTTGAGTCCGAGATGGGGAATGTTGTTCGATCGAATGAAATTCCAGACCTCGCCGCACGCGCTAGGGATGACGCTGGAAAAATCGGCGGCGGCGGCATGACGCTGGACAACCGCGATCCAACGAGGTTCGACTTGTTCCGCATGTATTACGTAACTCTTCATGATATCCCTATCTTTGGCTTGTCGACGGATTTTACGGAGTGCGAGCCGCCATCGAAATACAAATCCAGATGGAGGGCAAAAAACTCCGATTCGTGGAATGAGCGGGTTGATGATCGACCGGACGGTCTATGGTAGCCTTGCAACTTCGAGTTTCAGACGCTTCCACGAGACTTTCTTATCGAGTTCACCATCGCGGCGAAGGCCGGGTGTCTGGGGCCGACACCACTAAGGAATTTAATCATGAAGACGACCAAGGCGATATCGATGATCCTCGGACTGGCCCTCGCCTCAGCGAGTTTCGGGGCTGACGAGGGGTTCAAACCGCTTTTCGACGGGAAATCGCCGGACGGCTGGATCACCTCGGCCGGGAAGCCGTTGCCGAAGGAAAACATTCAGGAAGACGGCCTCAATCCGCACAATTCAGGGGGCTACATCGTCGTTCCGGATCGGAAGTTCGAAGACTTCATTCTTGAATTCGACTACAAGATCTCGAAGGGATGCAATTCCGGTGTCTTCCTGAGAGTGGGCGACCTGAAAGACCCTGTCATGACCGGCCTAGAGGTGGCAATCGACGACACCACAGGTCGGGGAATTCATGATTCCGGGGCGATTTACGACCTTGTCTCTCCTCGCGTCAACGGTCAGAAAGCCCAAGGGGAATGGAACCACATGTCGATCGCGGCGAGAGGGCCGATCATCGAAGTGGTGCTCAACGGAGCGTCGGTATCCAAGATCGACCTGAGTGAGTGGCCCGAGCCGGGGAAGCGACCGGATGGCACCAATCATAAGTTTACCAAGGTCGCGATGAAGTCGATGATCCGCGGCGGTTATCTGGGATTCCAGGATCACGGACAGGATTGCTGGTATAAGAACGTCAAGATTAAAGAATTGAAGTGATCGCGGGATGCGTGGAGAGGCTGTGAATTCTTCGTACGCCCGCGACAATGCCGATCGGCGAAGGTCTCCTGACCCCCGTCGGTTCCAGATGCTCGCCCAGGATTGTGCTTATCTCGTCGTCCGCGCTCGGGGCTAGACATCATGTCGGAGATCAAGATCGCATCCTTGGATGCCTCTCCCGAGATTTGCCGGGCCCTGAGCGAACTTCTTGTCGAGGTGGTGGCGAACGGTGGCTCGGTGAGTTTCATGCACCCGCTGCCTTTGGAAGTGGCGGAAACTTTCTGGGAGGGCTCGCTAGCTGCCGCGGCTCGGGGCGAACGGGTTGTGCTCGGTGCCTTTGACGACGACAGCCTGGTGGGAACGGTGACGCTCCTGCTCGACTGCCCGCCCAACCAGCCCCACCGGGCCGATATCGCCAAGCTGATGACACGAATGAGCCATCGAGGTCGAGGCGTGGCGAGAGCGCTGATGCGCGCGGTTGAGCGCGTAGCCGTCGAACGGGAGCGTACCCTCCTGGTGCTCGACACGGCTGCCGACGGCGGCGCATCCACGCTTTATGAAGGACTGGGATTTACGTTAGCCGGAGTGATTCCGGACTATGCGCTAAAGCCTCACGGAGGGCTGACAGCGACCGTGATCTATTGGAAACGGTCCGGCAAGGATTCTTGAGCGTTTTCAGCCCATGCCGTTCACTTGTCAGCCAAAAAGAAGGGCGACAGAGTCTTTTACCCTGTCGCCCCGGCTTGATGACTCTGAGTCCGTTCTGGATGATTACCAGCTTCCGCCGTCGTCGCCACCGCCTCCGCCGCCCCAGTCTCCACCGCCACCGCCACCGCCCCAGTCGCCCCCACCGGCGTCTCCGCCGCTGGACCAATCGGAGCCGGCGTTGCCGGCATCTCCCTGGTCGCCCATCGTCGAGCTGTCGTTGAAGTTTCCTCCGTGATTGCGGCCGGAAAACTGATCGTAGAGCCAGTTGCCCGCGAGGGCACCGCCGATCCCGCCAAACATACTCGACATGAAGCCTCCACCACCCCCGCCGCCAGATCCCTGTCCGTAGCCGGGTCTTCCCATACCGCCGGGTCCGAAGGCCCCTTGTCCCTGCCTGCCGCCTCCCATTAGGGAGCCGACAAGTCGGACGACGAAAAGCACCCCGAACACCAGGAGGCCGATACCTAGCAGAGAACCGATCCCGAAACCACCGCCTCGATTGACGGCTCGCCCGCCTCTTGCCACGCGACCCCCCGCCGGTGCGATCGTTTGCCGAAGGCTACCGAATTCCGACCGGGCGCTTGAAACTTCGCCGTCAACGGATTTCACTCCGCCGAGCAATGCGCCGTCAAAGTCTCGTTTTTTCAAGCCACTGATGAATACGTTCTCGATGGTCCGCAACCGATCGTCATTCATGGCGCGTCGGTAAGGTGCCGAGCTGATGACGTCGATCTTGCCTTCCTTCTTGGCGATCAGGACATAGACCCCTTCGGTCCCGGACCGCTGGGCGTGTTCTTTGGCTTTCTGGCTGACCGTGGCTCCATCTAGCGAGTCGATCGTCTCAACCGTCGTCGAAATGGAGTTCTCTCGCTCGATTCGGCTCAATTCGGCGTTTGCCTGTTTGATTGCATCGGCACTAAACAGCCCGGCATTGTCCTTGACGGAAGAGCCAGCCGCAACTCCAACGGTCACCATCAGCG
>JAYVYS010000058.1:0-8355 GCA_043784005.1 Isosphaeraceae bacterium | reverse complement strand
CATGCGACGTTCACGGCAATCTTTCGGGGTGCCCAGAAAAGCCCCTTCGATCGTAAATAGATGCAGATTCCGAGCAAAATCAAGCCGCCCACGAGACAGACCCTCGCGGGCTTTTCCAGCGATCGAGAGCGTTCCCCATCGCTCCGCAAAAGAGCGATCAATCCGCCCATCGCCAGAGAATCGGTGCAAGATAATGTAAAAACATAATAAGACATTTCATTCATCGTGAGTTTCAATATCAAGAACCCGATGACGATCGAAAGTGCGATCGTCGCGAGCATGACCGCCTGCAACCGCCGCAAGGGGACAAGCAGGACGACGGCCGGCCAGAGGATGTAAAACTGCTCCTCGACGGCCAGCGACCAGAACGGGCCAAGAGGGATTCCTTGTCCGACTCCGTCCCACCGCCACGAGATCAGAAGGTTCGTCGTATAGGTGAAGTAAACCCAGAAGATGCTACGAAGTTCCGGAGAGCAGAGCGCGGCCAGGAACAGCACACCGTAATAAAGCGGGAAAATTCGCAAGAAGCGGCGCGCGTAGAAAGCGCCGAATAAGCCAAGAGTCTTTTCTCCTTGCGATTCCTCTCGCGCACGGAGCAAAATCCCGGTGATCAGAAACCCGCTGAGTACGAAGGGGGGCCGTGGATCGCTTGAGGAGCCGTGAAGGCGTCTCCTCCCTCCGCACTTTCGGACATAAGAAACGTTCACCACCGCGGGGGTGAAATTCGCAACGGGCCTCTGCGACCTCGTTTTGTCGCCCTATGATATCATCTTTCCCGCCCGCACGGCTCGCTCGACAAGAAACCCCTTTGGACCAAAGACGAAAGTATTAAGTTCAAAGGTTTTGCAAGGATCATCATGATTTCCCAATGGCGTCCACGATATCGTCCGAGCGAGGAATGGGTTGCGAAGGGCAAGATCGCCGACGCCCGGAACCCGGCGCTCGACGGGTTGAGAGGGATCGCCATCCTGATGGTGATGATTTATCACTACCTTGGCGTGATGGGTTTCGCATCGGGTCCCGCCAAGATCTTGCATCAGGCATCAAGGTACGGTTGGGCCGGCGTCGACCTTTTCTTCGCACTCTCGGGCTTTTTGATCACCGGAATACTGTGGGAAGCGCGGAGGACCGACGCGCGATCCTATTTCGTCAACTTCTACGCCCGAAGGTCGCTCAGAATTCTCCCTCCCGCCTATGCGCTGCTGGTCGGGATCTTGATCGCCGGAGCGATCATCCCCTCCCTGCACACCTCGGGTTACGGGCAGTTCGTCAAGGATCAACCCTGGTTTTGGCTCTACGGAGTGAACATCTGTCAGGCCCATTACGGATTCTCACGCTTTGAGTACGACTGGTTCGACCTCAACATGTTCTGGACCCTGGCGGTCGAGGAGCACTTCTACCTGATCTGGCCTCTGGCCATGTTCCGGGGCAGTCGTCGGACCCTGATGGGCGTCGCCGCGGGGATCGCCCTGGCATCCACGGCGCTCCGCGCGGGCTGGACGCCGCTGGGAACGGGATGGGCTGATGCTTTCCTGGCCACCCCTCGCCAGTCGATGGGACTGGCCTGCGGCGCATTCGCCGCCCTGGCCGTTGAAGCCAGCGTGCGCCCTCACCTCGTTCGAATCACTTCCGGAGTGGCGATTCTCGCTGGCTTTGGGACGTTCCTCGCAACCATCGCCGCGGGTCACGGCCATCAAGGCTGGTGGATGGAAGTCTTCGGCAAGAGCGGCCTCGGGTTCGCCGGGCTGGTCACACTGGTCGCCAAAGGGGAAATCGCTTTACTCGTACGGGCGATGTCAAAGCCGACACTGGTCTTTTTCGGCAAATATAGTTATGGCATTTATCTTTATCATTTCACTTTTTATTTCACTCATGGGTCGACCTTGAAGCCTCTTTTCGGAAGTTACACTCTCGGGATGATCGCCTTCCTTTTCTGTTCTTTCGCGATCTCGATTGGCATGGCTCTCCTGAGTTGGAACATCCTCGAACAGCCCGCGCTTCGGCTCAAGCGTTACTTTCGTTACGGTCCGGCGCTTCCGAACGCCGGCCCTGCGATCGCGCATCGTGAGGTCGTGGCACCGGCGACCGCCGCTGAATCGACTTGAACCGCGCGGTGCGCGACCCGGTCTCCGACGAGACTCAAGGCCATTCAAGTGTCTGGACGCCCTTCCTTCCTCACCGCATCGTCCGATCCTTCAACTCCACACCATCCGTCTCGATGATCTGAAAGTGGTGGATGCCGGACGTTTTCGGGTCGCGATAGGTCCAGACGACCTTCTTCTCAGGAGTCACCTCCGTGAGTTTCACCTCGTCGCCTTGGGCGTGATGGCTGGTGATCACGGTGTTGCCGTTGGGAAGGCGCTGGACTCCGCAAGCGTCGTTGATGGGCTTGCCGGGAAGGTCTTCGTTGGTCAGTTGCCAAATCGTCTTGCCCAGCGGATCAACCTCGATCACGAGGTTTCCCAAAGTGCAGCCGATCAACGTATTACCATTAGCCAGTCTGATCGCCGTGAAGGGCATGTGCGGGGTCTTCACTTCCCAGACGATCTCGCCGCTGGGCGTGTACTCGCGCACGACCCGATCGAGAAGTTCGGGGACGAGATAATGGCCGTTCGGTAAGCGACGGGCCATGCGAGTTTGCAGGTGATGATCCTTGGTTTGTGCCTTCAGTGGCACTTCGATCACGATTTTACCCTGCTTGTTCACTTCAAGCAGTCGAGGCTTGTCGCCCGCTTCGCTGATCAGGGTGTTGCCGTTGGCGAGCCTTTGCGCGGTGTTGACCTCGGACTGGGTGCCTTTGAATTCAAAGACGGTCTCGCCTTTCGGAGTGACCTCCACCACGCCGCCGCCGGGAAGATCTTTGCTTTTCGTCAGCGTCAACAGCACGTTGTCATCCGGCAAAATCCATCCATCGCGAGAAGATCTCGGATCGCTCCATCGAATCTTGCCGTCGCCACCGCGGATATAGGTTGAGTTTCCCGTGGCGAGGAATCCGTGCGTGATCTCGGCGATGGACTTCGTCGCCTGTGCGTTCACAACGGGATCGGTAACTTTGACGCCACCCACGAGCGCCGCGAACGCGGCGATCCGAAGGAATTTGCAGCGATAGCTCATGATCGAGGATTCTCCAAAGAGAAGAGTTCAGGGACTCGATCATAGCATGTTCTGGAGTTGCTCCCAGAGTCGAGTCAGGCTCACCGGAAGCCCCCGGCTCAGGCTGAGGTCCGCGACGAAGCGTAGCTCGGGCCAGCCGGGGGGCTGTCAGAAGTAGACCTGTCCCTTGATCCAGAACAAGTCACTTGTCCTTTGGAAGCGGCCCGGGGCAAAGGTCACAGGCTGGTTGAACTCGGAGTGCTGCCAATCGAGGTAGATCTTGACATACTCGTTCAAGTACCAGTTCAACCCGATGTCAATCGTGTACGCGGAGTTGGCCCAGAGGTTCGCATCGGCAAGGCCATTGGTGAAGACCTCGCGGCCGAGGGTCAACTGGCTGTAGCGGGCCTCCAGTTCGATCGCGCCCATGCCGCGTTTGCCTTTGCGCAGGTCAAACTTATGCAGGGGCTTTACCTGTGACCGGCGGTTGACGTGCTCGCCCGTCAGAAAGTAGCCGCTTGCCAGATACCAGCCGTCGATGGGCAGGTGGGTCTTGTTAGGGGAGTTGAGCTTGGCGTAGTCCGTGAATCCGGATTGCCACTCGCCGTAGAGCGAAAAACCTTTGTAATAGTAAGCAAGGTGGAGGGACCAGAGGGTGCGTTGACCGGTCTCGGTGACGTTGTTATTAAAATTCAACCAGGCCGGAGCGACGAGTGCGAGGTTCGCGTTAGCCGTCTGGCTTACCGAGGTCCTTAGCGCCTGCGGGACCACCGGATTATTCTGACTCCCGGTGTCGACCGAGCCGCCCATGTTGAGAAAGTGAAGGAATGGCAGCGACTCTGATTTCTCGAACGGCCGGGCATTCAAATACGCGATAAAGTCTTTGTCGCTGTTGTACTCGACGGTCTGGTTACGGGGGCCGTTGAAAATGCCTGCCGCATAGTCGAGGCGCTTGTCCAAGAGCTGGCCGTACGCCATGCCGCCCGGCATCCGGTTAAATCCAAAGTTGGTGCCGAAAAGCGACCGCTCTGGCTGAAGCAGGTCGACGTTGGAGATCGCGTAATACTCGTATCCGAAGGGGACCTTGAACCGCCCTCCCTTGAGAAGGAAACGGTCATCAGGGTGCCAGGTGATAAAGGCGTTGAGCAGGTTAAGGGTGCCGTACGCCGCCTCGACCGACCCCTCGTACTCAATTGGCTTTGTGAGCCTGCCGTTGAAGATCAGTCGCTCGCGAGGGACCCAGAACCCACTGGCGACGGGCTTCATCCCCCCCTGCTGATAAATCCGAGACTCGATTTGGGTTTGATCGTGGAACTGTAGCTGGAACTCTTCGTCCTCGGTCTCAACGACGAAGCCGGGACCGATACTCACCTTGGCGGGGAGCTTGGCGAGGGGTCGGCCCGGGGTCGGCACGGTCTCCGGGGGGTTGTCACGAGCGCCTGCCCCGCCTTCTCGGGACGAGTCGCTCCGAGGTGGCGAACCGTCGGCGGGCGCGGGACGGTTACTACCGGGGTCGAGCTCTCGCTCGGGAGGGTTGTCGCGAGCGCCCGCGCCCCCCTCGTTGGAAGTGTCGGTTCGCGGCGGCGAGCCATCGCCAGTACGGGCCGCCGAGGTGTTCGCGGCGGGGACGGTGGCACCATCGAGCCGGCGGGTCACGTTCTGGAGTTGGTCCGAGAGCTTGCGGTTCTGATCGAGGAGCTGACGGATCACGTCATCCTGCCGCTTGAATCGCTCCTCAACGGCCGGGTCGATCACAGCCGCCGCCCGCGCTCCGGGAGACGGACCCGGTAGTGGGGGCGGCACACTCTGAGCGGTTGCAGTTCCAAGAATGGCGGTCACCCACATCAAAGCCAGCCCCGTGGCGACAGCCTTGCATGCCAGTGTCCCGCAGCGATCTGACCCCATGCATCGCTCTCAATTCCGACACGCGTGACGTGTCCATCGACCGACCCTAAGGCCGCCCGCCCGGACGCGATCGCCGGTCGTATTCTGTGTTTCCGATCGAACGTTTGGATCACGACGAAAAGTCACTGGCACGACAAGTCTTTGGCTTATCGACAGCTTGCGCCGGAATCTTTGATAAAATCGTTAAAATCGGTCAGCGAGCAAAAATGGTGTCCATTCCCCCATTGATCTTCTTGACCGATATTAATTTTATAATCATAATATGTAAATTACTATATCTTTGACGATGCGATCACACTCCCCTCCGCGGTGTTCAGGGAGCGAATCCGGCGGCGCTCTCGTCGTCTTTGGTCAATGATTCCGGGTCGTCGCGGAAGTCGAGCCAGAGAAGGACAATGCTGAGGCCGGTCGCGACGACCAGAAGCCATTCCCCCGGCTTGTTCCACCAGGCGAGTAATCCGCAGGCCGAGAAGGCCAGGGCCACACTCAGGATGATCAGCGAGAGCGACCGGTGGAAACGACCGACGTCGGTCTCATGAAACTCCGCAAGGTGCCGGTAGACATGTCGGCCATCGTCGTGAGGCGTGCAGAATGTCTTGAGCACGCACGCGTTGCAAGACGACGCGGGTGCTTTGTAAATCGCCAATTTGTTGCGGTCGTCGAACGTGTGAAGCGTGAGCAACTCGCCCTGAGGACATTCATAACGGTCGAGCGTGGTGTCATACGCGAACCCGGTGTGGGCGTATCTCTGAGCGCGGTGGAAGTGGGCCCTGGCCAGAAACTCCAGGACCCCACCACCCATCCACAAGATCAGCAGATACGCCAACAGCATCACGAGGACCAAGTCGAGCGAGATGCCCCATGCGTGGATCGTCATGGCCATGGAGAAACGCTCCCGACATCATCACAAACCCAAGACGGATCAATCCCGCGCGAGTGAACCGGCCGGAGTGATCTGAGTATACAGGGAGACTTCCAAGGGCCTCCCGGCCAGATCAATCGGCAAAGGCGTTTTACGGGTTCGCAAGGCGACCTTGAGTGTCAGCCAAACGAGGGGGGCCGAGCCCGCCATGAAGATCACGTCACCCGGCATCCGCGCCCATGAGAGCCAGGGATAATTCTTGAACCACTCGGTGCGCGCATGCCAGTAGCCGTTGGTCACCACGTCGCCAAGCTGCAAAACGCCGAGCGGGAAGAGATGCCCCAGGATCATCAGCATCAACCCGATATTTGTCGCCCAAAATGAGAAGCGGACCAAACCCTCATTCCAGTCTTCGGGACGCGCGAGGTATCGGGTGCAAAAGACCAGCAATGCCAGCGCGAGCATTCCGTAAACTCCCATAAACGCCGCGTGACCATGATTGGATGTCAACAACGTGCCGATTTCATAATAGCTAACAACCGGCATGTTGATCAAAAAGCCGAACACCCCCGCCCCGAGGAAGTTCCAGAACCCCACCGAGGCCAGGAACAGCACGGCCCAGCGGTGCGGGAACGCCGCGCCGCCGACGGCTTGTTGTCGCGTGCCAAGCTGAAGGAACGACCACGCCTCCACCGTGAGCAACGTCAGGGGGATCACTTCCGCCGCCGAGAAAAACGCCCCGAGCGCCATCTCCACGGCGGGGCCGCCGCTGAAATAGCAGTGGTGCAGCGTGCCCACCACGCCTCCCACTGAATAAAGCATCACATCAAAATAAATCAGCCGCGTCGCGAACCGTTCCGAGACGATCCCCATCAGCACGAAGATCAAGGCGACCAGCATCGTCGTGAAGAGTTCGAGAAAATCCTCGACCCAGAGATGGACAACCCAGAACCGCCAGAAGTCGCCGATCGCGAAGGTGGATTGCGTGTGGGTCAACAGACCAACAGCGTAAAACGCGGGGATTGACAGCGAACTGTAGAGGAACAGCCAGGGCAGGTTGCCCCGGCTCTCAATCGCCAGGCGAGGCCGTAGCCCGCGATAGATGATGACGACCCAGAGCAACATCCCGATAATAAGCAGATACATCCAGAATCTTCCGAGATCCAGATACTCCCATCCCTGCGCTCCAAAGAACGAGCGGAGGTTTCGGGGCAGAAGGTTGTGAAAGCTCAAGAACTCTCCGCCCAGGCTTCCAAAGACGACCACCGCAAGCGCTCCCAACAAGACGGCCGACAGCACAGCCTGCCCGCGCGGTTCGCGCCCCGCGATCAAGGGGGCGAGGAAGATCCCGGCCGCGAGGTAAGCCGTCGCGACAAAGAAGATGGCCAATTGAACATGCCAGGTCCGCGTGAGGTTGTAAGGAAGGATCTTTGGCAGGTCGATTCCGAAAAAGCCGCCGGTCTCAACCATGTAGTGTACCGTCGCGCCGCCGATCAGATTTTGGAGGAAAAACAACGTCGCGACGACCAGGAAAAACCAGGCGGTCACGCGCTGGGCCGGCGTGAGCGCCACCGACGATGGTGGCTCGAACCGCACTTGCCGCTCTTCGGTCTCGTGCCAGCCGACGACCCGCGAATGGCGACCGTAGAGCCCGAGCACCAGACCGCTTCCGCCCAGAAGTGTCACCAAGGAAAGTGCGCTCCACATGATCGCATCGCCGGTGAGCGTGTTACCGACGAGTTCCTCTGGAGGCCAGTTGTTGGTATACGAATAGGGTTTATCGGGTCTGCGGGCGACTCCGGTCCACGCCGTCCAGGCGATGAACGAACTGATCGCGCGGGCGTCGTCAGCGTCGGTGATCATTCCCGGCTTGAGCCCTTCGCCGCTCTTCTCGCGATTGTAGACCGTCTCGGTCAGATGCTTGTGGATCTCCTCAAACGCCGAAACTTGCCCCTCGGTCCAGACCAGCGTGCCGGTCTTTGGATCATAACGGTTGGTTTGCAACTCGCGTCGCGTTTTGGCCTTCGCCGCCTCGTCGTCGCCATACCGCCTGTTCATGTGTACGGCCATGCGGTGCAAATAATCCGCGGTGAAATCCGGGCCGAGGTAGGCTCCGTGTCCGTAAACCGTGCCGAATTGCATCAGGCCATAGGTGAGGAACTGCTCTTGCCCCATGAGGATCTGCGACTTTGTGAACAGGACGTTTCCCGATTCATCGACGATCTTTTCGGGAAGAGGCGCGGCATCCTGGTAGATCCGGATCGCCGAAAAGCCCAGCACCGAAAAGCCGATGATGAACGTCAGGATCGACCCTTGCAACCAGAGCGGCGAGACCGTCATTGGGCGACGAACTGTCATGCGTTGATCCTAAAAATGGTTGAGAGTTTCGTGCGATGTTCACAACCCAAGATCACGCGCTATCGAAACATGATCGTTAATAGCGCCGAAGATTCTTCGAGGCCGACGAGCGAGTGGGGTTCTCCAGGATTCAAAAA
>JAYVYS010000057.1:0-3798 GCA_043784005.1 Isosphaeraceae bacterium | reverse complement strand
GTGAATCGGTCGGTCGCCGTCTTGTTCAGTCGGCTCAACACCTCATCACGACTGGCCTGAACAGCGATCACGACGATGGCCCCCACAGTGATCATCGTTAGCACTCCGAGCAAGGCTAGCGTTGGCCCCTGGGGCTCGAACGGATACGACGTCATCACAAATGTCAGAAGCAAGAGTCCGGCGACGAGAAAGCTGATGATCGACGTGACCCCGGAACGGAGCCAGGCGATCTGCCGAACCATGATCATCGCGATCAGGTCCTCCGTGGAGCGGAGCCAGCGTTTGAGGTCCGCCTCATCGCCAAGGCCCACCCAGTCACCTGGATTATCGCCTTCGGCTTTCTTGTCGCCCTCGGAGGGTGCCACAATCGCGGGCCTCGCGGCCCAGAAGGGGGCAAGAAATGGAGTGAGAGCGGCGACCGAGTTCGACCATTTTCCAGTCGGGAGGTTTTGGACCGAGGAGTGATGCTTGAGGAAGGTCTCGAATGTCTTGGAAGCCTTCGCGAAGTGGGGTTGTCCCTTGAAGACGGCCGGATGAAAGACACCGAACTGCTTGGGTGCTTTTACGATGTGAGGTTGTTCCATGAACACGCCCAACGATTTAAGCGTGTTGTAATTCTTAACCACGGCCTCGAATTGCCTGTCGACTCTCGGGTCGGAGTCATCTTCCGCCTTCAGGGGGGTCGCGTTCAGTCGCCAAAAGTTTTCCTGAGCGAAGTGGGCGGGCAAGCGGTCCAGAGCATGGATCATGGGCATCTCCGCCATCCGCCTCAAGAGCCGTTCGGCGACGCGAGCCAGGCCGATCAGGTCGACGATCCGGAAAACCAGTAGGCCCAAGGTCGTGCCAAAAGCGAGAAGAACCACGTAGATGAACTGCCAATTAGGCTCGATGGCCCTTGGTAGGCCGTCGGAGAGGGCGATCACGAGTAACGCCAAGGCGACCCCCACCGGCAAGGTCATCAAGAATCCCGTCTTGCTCCAGGCTTTGAGAGGGTGGTCAAGGATATCACGGGCCTCTTCGAATCCCTTCCAGACGACTCCGAGCGGCCCGGTCTCAATCTCGGCGTCGTGGCCGGTCGCGTTCGCCCGTATTCGCAACCCGACCCTCAACCAGTCGCCGATCATGACAACCGCTCCCGCGACTCCGAGAAAGAGGAATGGAACCAGCGGTGAGACACCATTGACCAGCCGTGTTGCCCGGGCGCAGTAGATACGACGCGCCGCGAGATCAGACCCATCAATCAGGGACGCCAGCAAAAACAGCGGAAGTGCGAATTGGCCGCACCAGACCACGGCGGCAAGACCTCGATAGATTGCTTCACCGAGCCCGATCGACTCGGCTCGGTTGCCAAACACCATGCGGAACAAGGACAGAACTGCGGTACCCGCAAGCCCGAGTATCGCCAACGCCGTAAGCCCGACGATCAGGATCTTTTGAAAAACACCCACAGTCACGAGGTTTTCCATAAGGATCATGAGCCAGACCGGCGCGCTGAGTAGTATCATGTGCCCGAACCCCGCCGACGCTCCGACCGCCGCGAGCTTTCGTGCGGAGTGGTGGTCGATCAACTGGCGAAGCCCGGGACTCACGTTCGCCCATGCGGGCCACCAGGCCGGGGCCGACTTCGCTTCGTACCCCAAGCTCGTCCAGAGGTACCACAGCGAAACGACAATCGCCCCGAACGCCGACATGATAAGGATGACGACCCAGCTCGGGTCGAGGAGCCCCCGAGTGGCGACTTCCGGAAGCACCGAGGATTTGTCGGAACGATAAAGTCCTCCGAGCTCGGGATAATTCTTCTCGTCGGGTGCGGTGGTCGACTTCGGGTCTGGCGTTCCCACGCTGACCGGATAAAGCCCACGTTGACCGACGACACTGATCCAGACGGAGGGGACCGCCTTTTCGTCGGAATCCTTGTAATCCTTGCCGGGATAGGCGTAATCGAGAAAGTTCGGAGTGTCGTCCAGGTTGAGGTTGTCAAGGTGGGCGACGGTCGCGTTATAAATTCCTTCCTCGTAATAATTCCCGAACGCGACGCGGTTATTTTTCCCCCTGGGTTCCGACCATCCCGGCGAAGCGGTCCAGGTCTGGCTGTCGGGGTCAAGCGGATAAGTCGAGGCGATCAGCGTTCCCCGGAGGTAGGGGACCACCGTGTGATGGACATAGAGCGTTGAGGCGCTCGTGAAAAAAAGCCGGACGTCGGGACACGATTCGCGAACTTTCTCGGCAAGAAACAACCGGTCGTAGGGGTTTGTCGCGACAATCCCAACCCATGAAAAACGCCCGCGTTCCAGAGCCAGAAGGATTTGCGAGAGCGCCAGTTCCCCGCCGACCGCCGATGGTCCGGGTGTCACGGTGGGAATAAGGTCGTGGTCGCCATGCTGTCCCGCCATCTCCAGCGGCGTGAGCCGTTCCGGAGACTGGAGTTTCATCGGCTCTTTCGAACGCAAATAACCCTTCGCCGCATACTCTTCGCGAATCTGGGAGATGTTCAGCGGAAACGAAAAATACTCGGTGTCGGAAACCTCCGACTGACTGGACGTTTTTGTCGCCTGTCCAAACCGGGTGTTGGATTCGACGAGGATAGCGAACCGGGGCTTTTGACCCCAAGGACTTGTCTCTCGGACGAAGGCGCGCATGGCATCTTCCAGCACACTGTTAGCGAGGACAGTGGACCGAAACCTGATCCAACCCTTGGACAGGTTACTGAAATGCTCCAATTTGGGAGCGACGGCCCTGCCGTTGTAGACGATCACCGCGGGCGCATCAGCCTTGGCGGGTAAGTCGATCTGCAATGGTTTCAGGGCCTCAACCATTGAGATGACCGACCCTGAGAAATTGGGACCGACCAGCCTGATGGGAAGTGACGCGGCCTCGTGCTTCTTGCAGTTCGCATGAAGTACCTTGTGCCTGCCGGCGAGCTTTACCGCTTGAACCAGGCGGGCTTTGTCGACGCCTCGGGTCGGCGACTCGGGAACCAGCAAAAGCAAAAGTTTGGTCCCCTCGACACCAGTCTTGGTGGCCGAGGAGGGACGACAGAGCACGGCCGCCGGCCATTTGGTCGCGTCTGATCCGGCCTTTTTATTCTGAAGAGCGAGATCAACGTCCTTCCCGTCCAAGGTCCCTTTGAGGTGGTGGGAAATCGGCTTCAGACTGTCAAGCAACGGGCTCTTCGTCGCCGGGGGGAAACCGGGCATCTCCGACCATCGCACCCCTACGAACCCCGCGCTCTCAGTGGCCCGCTGAACGGCGCTCAGCGTAAGGTCAAACTCGTGCGACATGCTCGTGTTGTCAGGATCGGGAACAAGCACGATCAAAAAACGTATTTCGGGTTCCGAGGCCAGAATGGCGTCGCGATTGAGCTCGCCCGGCTGCTTGGCGTCCGCCGAGAGAGTCGCCTCCGGGCACACTGGAGGGTTCCAGACCCCGTCGAGCGCGCGTTGGGCCTTGATCGTCGCGAGCGGCCCGAGGTCGTGTTCATCGTCCCCGGCCGCTCTGGAGCCTCCGGATTTCGTCTCGCTCTCGACCACTTTAGGAGGCGAATCCAAAGGCTTTCCGCCGCCTTGCGGAAAGTTCGCCAGGCCAAAGATGGCGAAAATGGCAACCAGGATTGTCGGCATGTTCGAGGAGGACTTTTCACCTTCAGCCATCGGGTCACCACGAACCCCGCGCACAGGCATCTCGAAGGTCGGTCCCTCGGGGGGAAAGGGACGGATGCCGGGTCGCTCGTTGACAGGAATTCGAAAGTACCACACTTGTAAGCGTGATCTGCCACCAAATTCCTTCAAATCCTTCCTA
>JAYVYS010000056.1:0-5452 GCA_043784005.1 Isosphaeraceae bacterium | reverse complement strand
CGCGAGAACATAACCGACTGGGCCTTGACCCGGTTTCGCGAGCATTACAAGACGAAGAAAATCACCAAGTGGGACATCTTCCACTACGTCTACGGCGTCCTGCATCAACCTGAGTACCGGACGACATTCGCCGATAACCTCAAGCGAGAGTTGCCGCGCATCCCGTTCATGGCTGATTTCAAGGCGTTTGCCGGGGCGGGTCGCCAGTTGTCAAAGTGGCATCTGGAATACGAATCGGTCGACCCCTGGCCGTTGAAATGGGTCGAGACTCCCGGCGTGCCGCTGTCGTATGAAGTCACCAAGATGAAGCTGAGCAAGGACAAGACGACGCTCAGCGTCAATGCGTCGCTCACGCTCGAAAATATCCCGCCCGAGGTCCAACGCTATCGCCTAGGCAACCGCTCAGCGCTGGAATGGGTCGTCGATCAGTACCAGGTCTCCGAGGACGCCCGCTCCGGAATCCGGTCCGACCCGAACCGCCTGGACGACCCCGAATACATCGTCCGCCTCGTCGGCCAGGTCGTCCGCGTTAGTGTCGAGACCGTCAAGATTGTCGAAGGATTGCCAGAGGGGATCGGCGTCGGGATTTCAGTCCCGCCAGCCTAGACTAGAGAAATGCAAACGCGATCCCTTTCCCTAGCCCAGGCGTTCACGCCTGGGAATCGATCGATAGATTCCCGGATTCCCAGGCCGGTCGCGGCTGATTCAACGATACTATCGAAGGATGGACCATCGACGATCACCGATCCCGAATCCTCACACGTCGCGACGCGCCCAGATTCCCCGGCGTGAACGCCCGGGCTAAGGAAAGGGATCGCGGTCGATCGTCGAAGGGCGGATTCCGACACGCCTCGGGACACCTCTTTGGCAACTTGACCGTATCCCCGATCGAAGCCAATTTTGGCAACGCCACAATCATCGGACTCGCCGCGCGAATTTCCAGATCGAAGCCAATGGCAATCTGTGAGGGCTGTTTCCACCACACCGTATCCCCAAACGAAGCCAATTGTGTTAAAATGGGGCATCTGATCAGGAATGAATGGGTGAATGATCTCCGTATGGGCTCTCCCCGAACGAAGCCGATTTCGACAGGTGACCATCACGATAGCGCAACGGTGCCGCGGCGGAGACAAGAGGCCTTGCGCGGAACGAACCCAAAATTCACGCCGGGATGTCTATCGCGAACGATTCCCGTCAACACCGTTGGCCGTCGCGAACGCATCCAGCACTCCCAGTCTACCGGGGTGGATGGCTTCGAGCTTCAGTCGTGACTTTACCAGGCGAGGCAACATCTGTTCGCTTCCGGCCACGATCACCAGGCGCTGGCCTTCGGGGTCGGCAAGGGCGAGAGCGAGCAGGGCGTCGGCGTTGGCGAGGTCGTGCTGGGGGAGGTGGGGCAGGGCGGTCCGCAAGATGAACCGGAGCCGGCCGCCGGGGGAGGGGCCTTCGGTCGTTTGTCGAAACGCCTCGGGGCCGATCACCGCCACCGTGGTGAAGGAGCGCTGGCGGTCGCGCCGCAGGATCATCGTGCGAAGCATCAAAAGATCGTTGGTTTCGCTATGTCGGAACCGGATCTCAATCGCACCCGCGGCGATCGTCAGCACGACCACCACCAGCAAGAACCCTCCTAGCACGCTCCGTTGGCGGTCGTCTCGCCGGCGGGCCCATTGGTCGAGCCTTCGGGTGATCCAGACCGCCGCGACAAGCAGATCGAGTGCGAGATGAACGCCCAGGGCCGTCGCCGAATCGGCTCTGCCGTGCGCGAGGTCTCCCACAGCGTCTCGCAGGCTGGCGCTGATCCACCATGCCACGGTCACGGCGGTCGCCGGCGCGATCCAGACCAACCGTCGGACGGGGACGCGTCGCGTCGCGAGGTCGGCAACCGCCGAGGCCGCCAGCAGGTTCAGCGGCACCAGGAGAAGGAGTCCTTCGAGTTGCCAGGGGCCTGACGGCCAGAACGCCGGCAGAAGCGCCGCGATGCCTAGCCAGAGCACCCAGAATGCTCCGCCAGCCACCCCGCGTTCTTGGGTGTCGTCCGCCAGCGATTGCCTGATCGCGCGGGCCGCGCCAAAGAGGCCGAGCGGGAGCGTCACGGGGGCCAGGTCGATCATCCAGGAAAGCAAATCGGGCCGGCCGCCTGATGGTGGCAAGACATCGAGCGGAGCGAACATCGCCGCGATGGCGTCAAACCCATGCGTGCGAAGCGCCCAGATGTACCAAGGGGCCGCCACCACTCCCACCACGATTGCCGCGACCGCGCCGCCGTTGATCGCGGGGTCGGAAATCCAGGCCGCCAGCCTGCGACGGGGCGTGGGCCGATGCCTTGGCCGTTCGCGATCGTTGGTCGCGGCGTCGGGCCGTCCCCATTTCAAAAACAACTGGTGAAGCCCCACCACCACCACCGCCGCGAACCCGAAAAATCCCACCGAAAGCAGCGAAACCGACAGCGAGAGCCCGCCGAAAACCCCCCAGAGGACCGGTCCATCAGAGTCCCAGGCTCCCGCTGCGGAGGTTTCCGACGCTCCTCGGACTTGCCTCCCGTAGCAGTACAACGCCCCGAGTAATCCCGCCAGCGCCAAGGTCGTGGGGGTGGCCTGCTGCATGGGGAGCAGGAGGTTTCTGTTGAACCCGACCAGCACCGCCGCGACCAGGCCCATCCCGGGGCCTCGCCAGAGTCTTCCATGTAAATAGACGAGCATGACCACCGCGGCACCCGCGACATAGCTCGGCAAGACGCTCGCGAGCGGGTTTCGGTCCACGCTCAACGCCATTCCGAGCGCTTCAAGCCAGGCGTGAAGCGGCGGTTGGAGCGTCACGTTGCGAAACGCGGAGGCCTCCGCCGTGGTCGAAATCGCTTCTGCGGCCGGAACCTGATCGAGCCCGAAGCCGTCGAGCACCGCGAGCGCCCGCAAGCCCCACCATGGGCCTGGAGGGGTAAGATCCCAGCTATTCAGTGCGGAAAGGCCCGGCAAGACGGCCACCAGAACCACCAAAGGAAAGAACATCGCCGGCCTGGGAGCAGGCCTGACAAGTGGTCGCGCCAGGGTCACTACCCCGTCCTGCCACTGCCTGCGCACACGCTCTCGCCCCCTGTCGTCGAGGATGATCGTGAAGTCTCGACGCCGATCACTCGGAAAAAGACGGGCGCGCATCCAGACCCAAGGCCCCCCGCGCAAGGCACTCTCTTCCCCGTCGTGACGACTTCCTCCCACGGATCGTCTCCCTTCCTTGACGCGATCCGGACCTTGTCCACAAACGCGAACAATAACAGATTTGGGTAAATAGGGGGAGGGGAAGAGCAAGATCTGTTTCAGGCGCGCTTACGATTAATCCTTTTCGTCTTGAACTCTCTGACGCTTGTCAAGAACGCGGAGGACGCAGGCCCGACCTTCGCCGCCAGCACCTTAAGAAGTTACCACGCCCGGCGGTGTGAACACGCTCTTCGGCGACGGAAGTGTGACGTTTCTCAGGTCGAGCATCGACGTTAACGTCTGGAGAGCGCTGGAGACAGCCGAGGGAGGCGCGGTTATCAGCGACGATGCTTGTTAATATCAAGGCTCATGACAAATTCCAAGATGGTGTCCCGGACCTTTCCGAATCTTTGATGGGCCTTTGAGACAATGAATGACCCTGCGATCGTCCGGGAATGGTTGCGGATGGGTTGACGAGGGGTTTATACTATCTTATGAACGAATTGGTCTCAGTCATGCTTCGCCCCCCTTCCCATCGCCAATCTCGTTCTTGATCGTTTCGTCTTTTCGCATCAAACGCCGCCGTCGAAACTACCTCAAGATCATCACCGACACGGACCCCCCCCTCGGTCCGGGTTTCGCACCTATACGTCGAGCCGAATCGCACCATGACGACACAACATAAATCCCGTTTCCGCAATCGTTTACGTTCTTCGAGAAACCTCCGCGATCGTTTTCGCTCGATGGAAATCGAGGCTCTGGAATCCCGTCGGCTGATGAATGCCGATCCGGGTCGGCTCGTCATCTCCGTCGACCCGCTTCCGATGCCAACACCTGGCATCGTCGCGCTGATCGCGGCGGAAGGGGCTTCAATCAAGACGACCGACCTCCCGAATACCATTGAGGCGACAGGTACTCCCGACGCCATGCTGCGATTGTTCGCGGAACTGAACGGCATCCCTTCGGTCCATGCCATCAAGGGCCGCACCTTCACGGTGACGAGAGATCCCAACGACACTTCTTTTGTGAACGGACAGTTGTACGGTTTGAAGGGGCCGAACTCGATCAACGCGCCGGCGGCCTGGGATCTGACAACGGGATCGACGTCCGAAGTCGTGGCCTCGATCGATACGGGGGTCGATTACAACCACCCTGACCTGTATCAGAATATCTGGCTTAATCAAAAGGAAATCCCCGCCTCTCGTTTGGTCAATCTCGTGGATGTCGACCATGACGGACTGATCTCATTCGCCGACCTTAACGATCCGAAAAACATCGGACCAGGCAAGATCACAGATATCAACGGCGACGGCAGGATCGACGCGAGCGACATTCTCACGCCGATGCAAAAAGACGCGACCGGCAAAGACACGGGACTCGGCGGCTGGGCCGATGGAATCTCCGAGGACGGAGATTCAGCGCACATCGACGACCTCATCGGCTGGAACTTCGTCACGAATACCAATAACCCCCTGGATGACAATGGCCACGGCTCCCATACCTCGGGCACCATGGCGGCGATGGGAAACAACGGCTTGGGGGTCGTCGGGGTCAACTGGACCGCGGAGATCATGGTGCTGAAGTTCCTCGCGTCCAACGGTTCAGGATCTGATGCCAACGCCGCATCCGCAGTTCGCTATGCCACCGACCACGGGGCGAAAGTTACAAACAACAGTTACGGAGATACACAGCCCTCTCCTCTCGTCGAGTCGGCCATCCAGTATGCACAGTCCAAAGGGTCCGTTTTCGTCGCCGCCGCCGGAAATAGCGCCGCGAACAACGACACCTCAGCGTTTTATCCAGCGAACTTCACCGAAGACAACGTGATCGCGGTGGCGGCGACCGATCAGTCCGGGGTCCGTGCTTCGTTCTCGAACTACGGCGCGACCAAAGTCGCGCTCGGTGCTCCCGGGGTCTCCATCCTGAGCACGGTTCCCGGTGGATATGCCACATTCAGTGGAACCTCAATGGCCTCTCCGCACGTTGCCGGGGCCGTTGCCCTGGTCCAATCACTACGTCCCGACTTGACTTATAAGCAGGTGATCGCCGCGATTCTCAACAACGTCACCCCGGACACATACCTCGCGGGCTTAACAAAAACCGGCGGTCTGCTTAACATCGGCGCGGCCATCAATTCCGTGGCTCCCATCAATAAAGCGACGTTCCTCAAAGCCGATACAACAACCCAGGGAACCTGGAAACCCAGCTACGGCGGTGACGGCTTCGTCATCGCCAAAGATCCCAGCGCCAATAACCCCACA
>JAYVYS010000055.1:0-3571 GCA_043784005.1 Isosphaeraceae bacterium | reverse complement strand
GCCACGTGGTCAACCGAGCGGTGGCGCCGCTCAATAATCCCGCGGAAAAACGTCGTCCGAAACCTCTTCTTCGACGGGTTCCGAAGCGTCTTTCCCTGGACAGGCATGCTCGTGTTCGGGATGTGGTTGGGCAGGCGGGAATTGCGCGAACGTGCGACGAACATCCGGTTCCTGATCGAAGCGGGAGCGACCATTTTGGCCGCCGAATTCGTCTCCGCGATCGCCGTGGTGTTGTCTTGGGTCTGGAAACAATGGTTTCGCCATGGGCCGCTGGAGTGGTTGATGCGGATCGTCGCTGGATGAGGAATCAATCAGGTCTCGATCGCGGTCAAGCAATCACCTGTGTGATCACCTTTCCTCCCACATCCGTCAAGCGAAATCGTCGACCATTATACTTGTATGTCAACTTTTCATGATCGAGGCCCAGTAGCCTTAAAATCGTGGCATGCAGGTCGTTGACGTGGACCTTGTCCACGGCGGCCTCGTAGCCGATCTCGTCGGTCTCTCCGTAGCTGACGCCCCCTTTCACGCCTCCGCCCGCGAGCCAGAACGTGAAGGCGTGGGGGTTATGGTCTCGGCCGGGCTTGTCGCCTTTCTGGGCGATCGGCAGGCGGCCAAACTCGCCTCCCCAGATTACCAGCGTCTCGTCGAGCAAACCGCGCTGGGCGAGGTCGGTCAATAGCCCCGCGACGGGTTTATCCGTCTCACCGGCGAATTGACTGTGATTCCCCTTGATGTCGGCGTGGCCATCCCAGGAAAGCTGGTTCTCCATCCCGCCCGAGTAAATCTGCACGAAGCGTACTCCACGCTCCACCAGCCGCCGCGCGGAAAGGCACTGACGGGCGACATGTTCGCAACGCGGATCGTCGAGACCATAGAGCGTCTTGATATGAGCGGGTTCCGAATCGATGTCGATGGCTTCGGGAGCGGCGGACTGCATGCGGTAGGCGAGTTCGAAGCTCTCGATCCTGGCGGACAGCTCGGCCTCGGCCGCGAATTTGTCGTGATGAAGCTGATTCAGGTGCTTCACCAGGTCAAGCTGGGAGCGCTGTTCGGGGTCCGACATTGTGACGGAGCGCTCGAGGTTGTCGATGGGAGGCCCCTTGGGCCGAAGGTGCGTCCCCTGATAGACCCCTGGCAAAAACGCCGCGCCCCAGTTCGCGGCGTGGCCCTTGGGCAAGCCGCGGCCGCGAGGGTCGCTCATCACGACGAACCCGGGAAGATCCTGGCTCTCGCTGCCGAGCCCGTAAGTCACCCATGAGCCGACGCAAGGAAACCCCATGCGGGCCAGCCCGGTGTTGATCATGAACAGGGCGGGGGAGTGGTTGTTCGACTCCGTATACGCCGAATGGATAAACGCCATCTTATCAACATGCCGACCGAGATGCGGGAACAGCTCGGAAACCATCTTGCCGCATTCTCCGCGAGGCGAGAACGTGAAAGGCGACTTCATCAAACCACCGACGGCGTCTTTGAAGAACCCGGTGGTATTCTTGAAAGTCGGGTCGAATTCCTTGATCGATTTGCCGTCCCATTTCGCCAGCGCGGGCTTGTAGTCCCAGGTGTCGACCTGACTGGGGCCGCCGTTAATGAAGACCCAGATCACGCGCTTGGCCTTGGCGACCAGCGGAGCCATTCGCGGAGCCATCGGGTTTGATGCGAGTCTGCCGGCAAGGTCGTCGGCGAAGGCGGTCGATTCGATCAAGCCTTCGCTTTGAAGCAGGCTGGTCAGTCCGATCAGGCCGAAGCCACCTCCTGCGGCCCTCAACAACTGGCGACGATTGAGCATGAAAACCTCTGATGGGCGGCGAACCCTGCAAATTCGTCATTGTACGTAAATAAACTCACTCATACTCATCAAAGATTGACACAGATCCACCAGCGCGAGTTTGCCCGCATCGGCCTTGCCATCGGCGGCGTAGCTGGAGCGCTGGCGTCCGATAAAGTCCGTCGCCAACCGCGACTCTTGATCTGAAGGCGAGCGTCCCAATGCGATCGCATAAGCCCTCTTGATCGACGCATCCAACGTCGACTCTCGCGCCGCCTTTTCGGCCAACCCTTTGGCGCTCGCCTTCCCGAGTTCGCTATTCATAAACATAAGAGCTTGAGGCGCGGTGGTTGTCGTCCCTCGCAGGCCGATACCCACCAGATGCTCGGGCCAGTCAAAGAGCATCATCGTGGGGATTAACTGGCTCCGCTTGATGAAGAAGTAAATGCTGCGACGACGATGGTTCTGGTCGAGTGTGCCAGGTCCAAACATCGTCGGGTCGAGGAGACCGGAAGCCGCCAGCATGGCGTCGCGAATGGGTTCAGCCTCCAATCGCCGAGGTGCGAATCGCCAGTAATACATGTTCTCACGATCGATTTTCGCCCGCGCCTCGTCAGCCTGGCCGTCTTGCATGTAGACCGCACTTGTAACAATCATTTTATGCAGGCGCTTCAATTTCCAGCCGTTGTGGATCAGGTCGACGGCCAGCCAGTCGAGCAGTTCCGGGTGCGTCGGGGGTTCGCCCTGCGCTCCAAAATCGCTGGGGGTCGCCACGATTCCGCGTCCCAGATGGTGCTGCCAAAGCCGGTTGACGATCACGCGGGCCGCCAACGCCCCAGCGCCGCTTACCGGGTCGGTCATCCAGTTGGCCAGGCTCGCGCGGCGGTAACTGGTGCGCGTCCAACCGGATGGCGGAGACATCTTCCAGATATCTTCACTCTTGCCCCGTTCGAGCACTCGGAGAAATCCGGCCGTCGCCTCCGCCTTCTTCTGATTCACATCACCACGAGAGAGAACATACGTTTTATTGTAGAAGTGAGGGAATCCGCGTTCGTCGGCGTGGTGCTTGGTGTGGGGAAAGCCTTCACTCGTCACCTGAACTTTGGTCGGCTTCGCCCCGGGCTCAAGCACCAGGTCAACCTCGCTACGAATGGCCGTGGTGAAGACCGAGGCCAGCTTGTAATAGTCTTCCGAGGGGATCGGGTCGTACTTATGGTCGTGACAACGCGCGCAGCCCACCGTCAAAGCGAGCATCGCCGTACCTGTCGTCCCCGCCATGTCGTCGAGTTCGTTGTAACGCGCCGATTCGAATTCCGCTTCGGTAAGCTGTGTCGGAAATGCCCCCGCACCCAAAAACCCCGTTGCCGCCAGCGCCTGCGGATCGTCGGGAGCAAGCTCATCTCCGGCCACTTGCCATCGCATGAACTGATCATAAGGCATGTCTTTATTGAATGCCTTGATCAAAAAGTCGCGATAGTGATAAGCAAACGGACGATCATAATCCTGTTCATATCCATGCGACTCCGCGAACCGCGCGATATCCATCCAGTGCCGCGCCCAGCGTTCTCCATGATGCGGCGATTCCAGAAGGCGTTCGACAAGCCTATCATAAGCGTCCGGCCGCGTGTCGGACACAAAGGCCTCGACCTCTTCGGGGGTTGGCGGCAGACCGATCAGGTCGAACGAGACCCGACGGATCAACGTGCGACGCTCAACGACCGGGTTGGGTGAGAGCCCTTTCCCTTCCAGCTTCGCCAGTACGAATCGGTCGATCGGCGTACGGACCCACCCCGCGTTTTTCAA
>JAYVYS010000054.1:0-9974 GCA_043784005.1 Isosphaeraceae bacterium | reverse complement strand
GGGACGCGGATCGGCCGGTTCATGGTCCAGGAGTTTTTAGGAAAGCTCTGGAAACCGCTCGGTGATCTCGACCGGCTTCCCTCGGCCATTCTGGCGACGGGGCTGGTGGTGGCGGGTTGGGCGTATTTCATCTGGTCGGGCTCGGTTGAGACGATCTGGCCGATGTTCGGAATGGCGAACCAGCTTCTGGCCGTGATCGCGCTGGCGGTGGTCACTACCGTGCTGTTCAACGAGGGCCGCTCGCGGTACGCGCCGCTGACGATGATCCCGATGCTGTTCGTGGCGACGACCACCGCGACAACAGGTTATTACGAGATCACCGGCAAGTTCTGGAGGATGACACAAACCGGCGCGGCGATGAGGGGCTGGTTGAATATCGGGTTGACCCTGATGTTGCTGGCGTGCGCGGCGGTCATCCTGGGTTCGGCGTGTAGGAAGTGGGGGGCGACGAGGAAAGAGAACCTGTCGAACGTGGGATGAGTCCGAGACCGAACTCGGGGTCCAAGCTGTCATGGCGTTATCACGATCTCACGAGTCTCGAACGTTCTACCGGGCCGCGAAACAGCGGTTTGAAGACGGGGCCTTTTTACTCACGGTCGGGGCGGATCAGCACACGACCGCGTCAGTGTACTTGGCGGGTTACAGCGTGGAATGTATTTTGAAATCGCTACTCCTCGCCGAGTCCACTTCCGTCCGAGGCCGACAGATCGTCTCCCTTTTCTGGGGCCGTGCGGCTCATGACTTCGAATGGTTGAGACAGCAACTCGTGAAAGCCAGAGTCAAGATCCCAGACTTCCTCGCACTCCCCATGAATCGCGTGGGGACATGGTCGACCGACCTCAGATATGCGACGGGATATCTGCCGAGCCGGGAAGCGAAGTCGTTTCTAGACGCCGCTCGTGAAGTCATTGTTTGGGCCGACGGAAGGATGTAAGGATGTCGAACGCGAACCGAACAAATGCACAGGACCCCCTATGTCGAGAAGATTCTGGGGGCCTTGCTTGCCTACAAAGACAAACATTCAAAGGCGATATTAGAGGCATATCGCCGCAATTCGGCTTCAGTCCGGGTCCGCGTGATTGACCCGGATTTCCAGGGGATGGACCGGGTGGACCGGGACGACTTGACATGGAAATACTTTGAATCTTTGCCCGAGGACATCCAATCCGAAATCTCCATGCTCGTCCTCGTGACGCCCAAAGAGCGAAAGACGTCCCTCGCTAGCCTGGAATTTGAGCACCCTTCGCCTTCCATGATTTAATCAAGGGTCGGCCCGATTCCGGCGTCTATCCGTCCGATCGGGAAGAATCACATCTCATTCAGGCTCTGCCGACCATGTCCGAACCCGTTCAGATAGACCGACCTTCCTTCGCCACATCGCGACTTCTGAATCGAAAATCAATCATTTCGGATCGTTTCTTTGCATCGATCGACGCATCCACTCAAGACCGCGAGCTAGACGTTGATAAGGCGTTGACGAAGAACCGGGATGCTCTGGCGTCGCTCTGAAGAGTCGATCTTGGGACGGCATCGAGCGTTGGGTTTCAAGCCTTCGATTCGTCACATTCAGGTCATTATGAGTTGAAAACTCAGGGGGGTATGCGATGAGAAAGAAAAAAGCGTTTCGGCCAATCCCGGGAGAGGCGCTCGAGGACCGTGCTGTCCCGGCGACCGGCATCACGGGACTTCCCGCAGTCGACGCGCAAAGGGTTGCGGCGGCCTTCTTTTCGTTCGAGAAGACCTATTATCAAGACGTCCAGTCCATCTTGATGCCCACCGGCACGACCAACCCGTCGGCCAATCGTTCGGCATTCGACACCGCGATCGCTTCGGCGGCCAATGACTTGAACGCGGCGATCGACAAGGTCATCGCCAATCTTCCCACGGCCTCCGCCCTTCAGACGACCGTTCAGAACGAGTTGCTCGGCGGTGCGCAGGGCATGGTCGGCCAACTTCAGGCGTTGCCGACGCCGACGGAAGCCGCGCCCGGGGCGATGAAGGCGTTCACAAGAATCGGCGTCGCAACGATCGACAAGGTGGGTCACCATGTGACCGCCGAGGTCGCCGCAGCCCCGGCACCTGTGGGGACGATCGACGATAAGACAATGGCGCAGGTCGTCGGCAAGGTCCACGACGCCTTCAAGGCTTTTGGAAGTGCTTATATTAACGACTTGAAGACAATTCTATTGCCGTCGGGAACCACGGACCCCACGTCGCACCGGGCGGCGTTTGACGCGGCCGTGGCGAAGGACCTGGCGACATTGAACGCCAGCATCACATCGGCGGTTACCGTGCTACCCAAGTCGTTGGCCGACTCTCTGACGCTGATCGCGGGGAACAATCTTCTGACGACGACGCCCCCCTCGGGTAAGAGCCTGCAAGAAGTTCTGGTCGCGATCAAGACACCCAAGGGAACAGAAGGAACGCCGGTTTACGGCTTCGCCACCGCCTCCATGTTGGCGATCGGAGGAGCCGAGGCGCAACTCGCGAAGGACGGTGGCGCGGCGGTCGCGGCGTATAACGCCTCGCTGGTCATCGCGCCTCCGGGCTCGACGGGAGGCCCCGTCGCGTAGGCTTTCCAAACGGGTCTTTATCAACAAGCGAACAACCCGCCGTCCTCCACTTCCGGATCGATGATCGGCGTGAGAGACGGCGGGTTGGTTGTGAAATAGGACGCGGACGAAGATCACGTGGGCCGCGACGGAACGCTAACACCACTATCCTTCGTAGGGTTGTTCAGAACGCTGTGGTGAACTCCGTAGAGGAAGTAAATGACCAGGCCGATCGCCATCCAGACAATCAGACGAATCCAGGTGTCGCCAGGGAGGGTCGCCATGAGCAAGACCGAGGAGATCACGCCTGCCGGGGCGACAAAGTAGACGAGGGGGCACCGGAAGGGCCGCTCGACGTTAGGTTGCGTGATCCGCAGATAGAGTACGCCCGCCGAGACGACGGCGAATGCGAAGAGAGTGCCGATCGAGGTCAAGTCCCCCGCGACGTGGATGGGGATCGTACCGCCAGCGATCGCGACGATCACGCCCGTGATGATTGTCGTGATCCAGGGGGTCCGAAACTTCGGATGGATCTTCGCGACGACTTTGGGCAGGAGCCCGTCCTTGGACATCGCGTAAAAGATTCGAGGCTGGCTCATAAGCATCACGAGGATCACCGAGCTGAGGCCCGCGATCGCGCCGAGCTTGACGAACCCGGAGAACCACGCCATGTGCATCGCATCAATGGCGACCGCGACCGGGTCGGGCACGTTGAGCTGTTTGTAGTTGACCACGCCGGTCATCACCACGGCGGCCAGGACGTAAAGAATCGTGCAGACAACGAGTGAGCCGATGATCCCGATAGGCATGTCTCGCTTGGGGTTCTTCGCCTCCTGAGCCGTGGTGGACACGGCATCGAAACCGATGTAGGCGAAGAACACCTTACCGGCACCGCGGAAGATTCCGCTCCACCCGTACTCACCGAATTTTCCGGTGTTGGGCGGGATGAATTCTCCCCCCCAGTTCTCCGTGTTGACGTAGCGGACGCCCAGGAGGATGAAGAGGACCACGATCAAAACCTTGATGACAACGATCACGTTGTTCACCTTGGCCGACTCCTGGATTCCAATGACCAGGAGCATCGTCACGATGGCGACGATGAACATCGCCGGGATATTAAGTATGCCCGTGACCATGGGATACGATGCGAAGTCGATGTTATTCTCGGTCAAGAGCTTGATGAGTGGTTCGCTCAACCCGGTCCAGCCGTGACGCATATGGAGTTGGTCGGCGATGGCGTTGGGAATTTCGATCAGCTTCGTGCCGGGCGAGGTCGTGAACTGTGCGGGGATGTGGAGACCGAAGTCTCGCAGTACGCTGGTGACATACCCCGACCAGCCGATCGAGACCGTGGTTGCCCCGACCATGTATTCGAGGATCAAATCCCAGCCGATCAGCCAGGCGATGAACTCGCCCATGGTGGCATAAGCGTAGGTGTAGGCCGAGCCCGCGACGGGCACTGTCGACGCCATCTCGGCGTAGCAGAGACCGGCGAAGGCGCATGCAATGCCGCCGATCACGAAGGAGAGGGCGATCGCCGGCCCTGCGTTCTCGGCGGCCGCCGTCCCTGTGAGCACAAAGAACCCTGCGCCGATGATCGCGCCGATCCCGAGTGTCACCAGGTTCCACGCCGTCAGCGTGCGCCTCAATCCGCCGTGCTCGTCGCTCTGGGCCGCCTCGGCCTTCAGATCGTCGATCGATTTACGGACCCAAAGATTGGCCATCGTTTCGAGACCTCTCCTCATTGAAATGTCATGGGTGCGGAGGCGTCGTGGTCCCTGGCGCGGAGGCACCGGCTGTTGTTCCAGCCGGTGCCGTCGTGAGAATCATAACCTTCATGAAACCATCACGGTCGAACGGTTTTGGCCCGATTGGGCAAACTTTCCCGCCCCGCGATCACTTCGTGTCAGGTAGTTCCATCACCTCGACCTTACGAATCTGCACGATGCTGCCCGGATCGTGCTGCTGGAAGGCGAAGAAGCCCGCCTTCGGGAACGCGTTGGTGTGGTCGATATACTCGTAGAGGTGCTGCCCGTTGACCGACACCTTGATGTGCGGGACAACCTTCCCGCGCCAGTTCTTGACCACGAACTCGACTTCCTGAGTGAACCACTCGTCGGGAGGGACGAGCTGCTTGTAGACATGGACCATCGTGTAAACCGAGCCGGTCTTGATCGGATCACTGTGAGTGCTGTTGATCTGGATCTCGTAACCTTCCGAAAAGCTTGGCTTTTTCGCGGGACAATGGACGTACATGCCCGAGTTGCCGTGATCATTGATCTTGATCTCGGCACGGAACTTGAAATTCGTGTAGTCACCTTTGGGACTGTAAAGCATGGATGCCTTGCCGGTTCCCACGAGCGCTCCGTCTTTCACTTCCCATTTGCTCGTGTCCTTCCCCGCCATCTCGGACATTTCCCAGCCCGAGAGGGTCTTGCCATCGAACAAAGAGACCCATTCGGTCTTTGATGGGGATGTATCGCTCGTCTTCTGTTGCGCGTTGCCCGCGCTTGCGAGTCCCAGCACAAGAAGGGCCGGCATCCAGGTTGCTTTGTGGATCGTTGAAATCATCGGAGTGTTCCTCGTCAACCGAAGCAGGGTGGGATGTCGATCGAATCGCAGCGCGAACGACGGTTCCGCAATCCGATCGGGCCTTGGCCTCAACCGACATCAGGACATCGTTCCGCTCGGGAAGACGAGATCTTACGGCAGCGAGAGAGGGTCGGCTAGAGGCAACCCTGCCGACCTTTTGCGGACCGTTGAGAATCTCTTATCTGGATTGAGATTCTTCCACCATTGATACGAACGAGATCGACCCAAGGCCTCTTTAGGCCCGAGCGCGTCGAGATCGAAGCTTTGTCGCGACCAAGACAACCAACCCCCCAAAAATGGAGAGAACGATAGGAGAAGGCTCGGGCACGGCGGCGACCCCAGTCAAAGAGAACGACGCATTAAACGTCGGCGGAGTTGCGCCTCCGACGATGTCGGTTCCGATTCGGAGCCAATCCGGTTGGAGGGCGTTGTTTCGGACCCAGCTTTGAAGGTCCGGGACAAACCCGAATGCTCCCGCAATGGGCTTGGGCGCTGAGAGCCAGTAGAACTCGCCGCCGGTGACTTGCACCTGAGGTATGAAAAAGTAATGGTCCGCCGGCAAGTTGAACGGCGTGCTGAACTTCACGTTGAATTGAACTTCAGTCCCAGTCACCGCACCCTCACCTCCGGTCGTCTGGTTGGGCGATTTATTGATCCCGTTCAGTACCGAATTCGCCGCGGTGAAGCTGGGATTGAGGGTGGTCGTGGTGAAAGTGAGCGAGCCCGCCAACGTGTCGCGCGTGTCAAAGGCATTGTCGGATGGGGAGTTGGTGCGGGTGGGAACGTTTCCGGAAGGCGGGTTCGTCGAGTCTTTGGGGAAGACCCGGTAAATCTCCACGGTAACCTCCCCGACGCTCGGAGCGGTTCCCGTGATCAGCCCGGTGAAACTGGCGCTGTTGACGGTGTAAGACGTTCCGGTGATGAAGTCGTCGGCGGATTCGATTTCGGCTTTCCCACCCACGCCAGGACGCGAGGCCGTGGCCATCCTCCCGTCCGGGGTCCCAGAGTCGAATAATACGACGTCAGCCGATGCCGAGCTTGACCACGCCACAATGGCGGCGCAGAAGAGAAATCGCTGGATCTTAGCGCGCATCGCTTGCCTCCTTGAAAGAATCACCTGAGGTACGCCGACAAGTCTGCCGCGGCAGCCCGGATCATAGGGCATTTCTTCTTCGGCGCGAACAACTCCCTCACGACGTGCGATGCGTCACCCAAGATGGGCGAAATCCGCGAATCACCCGACCTGACGATGACTTCGCTCAATGGACTTTTGTGACACGAAGACGGAAAATACCAACGCTTGGATGCGACGGTCAAATGAATTCCTCGGCTCTTGGCAATATTACCTCGCTCTTGATGTCTTTATGATCTAGAGCATGATCGCCGTCTCCGATCACGCCGGATTCCCAGAATTCGCGTCATAGTGCGTGCTTGTTTCGATCATTCAATCGGCTCCGTCAAAAGTCATCTAGGCATAGAATCTAGTATGGAGACATGATGGAATCTTTAGTAACTAACTCTCATCCCGCTTCCGAGGCGATCATCAATCGCAGGGCGACGCGCCATTTCGATGCGGCGCGGCCCTTGCCGGAAGCGCTCCTGAAGCAGATCCTCCACTTCGCCACGTACGCGCCTTCGGGCTTCAATCTTCAGCCCTGGCGGTTTCTGGTCGTGCGAAGTGAGGCGAACCGAAGAAAGCTCCAATCCTGCGCGTTCAACCAACCCAAGGTCGGTGAAGCCCCCGTGGTTGTGGTCGTACTCGGCTATCACAACCCCGAGCAATCCCACCTCGAAACCATCGTTGGGATGATGCAAGCCCGAGGTGTCCTGACCCCCGAAGTCGCCTTGGAAACGCGTGCCCGAGCGAGGACCGCGATGGAGCGCGTCTCCGACCGACCCTTGTGGACGACACGCTCTACAATGCTCTCCGCCGCGACCCTAATGATCGCCGCCGAGTCGTTCGGTGTCGCCTCCGCACCCATGGAAGGCTTCGATCCGACAAAAGTGAAGGAAGCCTTCGGTGTCCCGAACGACCACACCGTCTGTTGCCTGATCGCTCTCGGTTATGCCTCCGAGGCGAAACCCTTTCCGGGTAGACTTGGCCTTGGCGAGGTCTGTTATGAGGAACACTTCGGGCAGCCTTGGACGTTGGGCGAGGTCGAATAGATCAAAGTGGTTGACGGTTGGCGGTATCGGAGTCTGTTTTTGGAGGAGGGGAAACCGAATCGGAAAAGAGGTCCCGACGTTGTTCCGCGTGTGCGCGATTCTTCAAGTAGAATGGAGCAGGTTTTCCGATCCCCAGACAGAAATCCTTACGTTGAAGACAGATCTCAATGCGTTCGAGCCATCCATTCGAGCTTGTTGTGGACGCGTTGGATGATCGGGTCCTGCTCTCCACGATCCACCCGCATGCGATGGGACGCTCTCAAGCGGAGGTCTTATTAAAGAGTTCCACAACTCAAATCCACACATTAAGCGGATCCATTGACGGCTCGCTCACGATCGACTCGGGGAACGCGAACCTTTCCATCGTCCGAGCCGCTCAGCACTTCCGATCCGTTGAGGGATTCAAGATCCCACGCGGGTCGTTCTTCGTCATCGAAGACCTCTTTGACGATGCGGGGAACGAATCCACGGTCGCGGCCGCCGATTTCGAACTCGAAAACAGAAACGGGATACCCACCGTCTTCGTCATTCTCAATGCGAACGCAGATCCATTTGATGCCGACCACGCCGTTTTCAATCGCACGAGGATGTTCTTCACATAAAATGGGTCGCATTTTATCCGCGGCGTGACCGGTGATCCAACCTCGACGGTATCACTCGGCAGCGGAGTCGCGGTACTCACGCTTTCCGACGATGCCTTCTCTCGCCCCGGATCGATGGTTCACTTCAACCTCGTCTTTCACCCGGTCCACTTTCGGACCCACGTTCGTTGAGCGTTCAATCCTCGGGTCGCCTTGGATAGGCGCTGTTCAATGATCGCTCGATCGGTTATCGTACAAAGAAGTGAATGACAGGGGTCCGGGCGCAATGCCTCAGCCTCAACCGCCGTGGTCGATCGCGTGCGGGTTTGGCGGGAGCAGGGTGGAGCGAGTCTTACGATATCGCCCTCCACTCTTATCGATCGCCACGCATGGCTCGTCCTTGCCGGTGACGGCAAGCGCCGGATTTTTGTTTCCTTTATTTCAATATCCGGACCGTTCCGCGGCTGGCGCTGGCGGCGGTCGTGGCAGGAGATCTGCGTGGCCAAAGAGGAACCGATTCGCACGGAAGGGCGCATTGTCGAGGCGCTTCCGAACACCCAGTTCATGGTCGAGCTGGAGAGTGGTCACCGCATCCTGGCGCATATCGCCGGAAAGATGCGAAAGAATTTCATCCGAATCGTCCCCGGAGACCGGGTCACGATTGAGATCACACCCTACGACCTGAGCAAGGGGCGCATCGTTTATCGAGAGCGTTGATTCCTATCTACGCTTGTGCCCGTGGTGATTCAGGTTGCCCACCCTCGCAAGAGATTGCCCGAATTGCCTTCCCAACCGCACTGATGCGACTCAACAAAAAAACGACCGAGGTTCCGCGATGCGCGGTGCCTTCGGTCGTTTCGTGATGAGTGGTTTCGGCAACGGTCAGCAAGCGCACTTAGACCGTGCTCTTGACACGGCTCTCGACGCGTTCCCAGGCGTCCCGGGAAGCATGTTTGGCGCGGTCCCAGGTGAGTTTGGAATGCGACTTCGCCGAGTTCCAGTCATTTGCGAGATCGCTTTCGACTTCATTCCATTTCCGCCCGGTGTGGCGGGCGCGAGATTCCCAACCGTAACGATAGGCGGGGGCGTAGTCATCGTAGGATGTGCTGGAATCGTAGTAAGGGCGCGTGGCGTAAGAGTCGCGCCAGTAGGCATCCTCGGTGGTCGGGTCGATGGATTCGGCAAGACCCTTGCCCGCCAGACCTCCCGCGACACCGCCAACGACCGCGCCGATAACAGCGCCGACCGGGCCTGCCATCGCGCCACCGGCCGCGCCCGCCGCCGCGCCCGCCGCCGCCGCTCCCATCCCGGTCCCAACAGGGTGCGCTCCTGGCTCGCCTGAGAGCGGATCGCGATTGGCATCCGGCTTCAAATCTTCATATCGTGTATTCGCCATCGTTGGTTCTCCTTTGACTTGAAAAGCTGTGGGTTCAAGGACGTTTTACGTCACCGATGAACACGGTTTGCAAACCGCGTGCCCATTGAGACAGGTTTTGGCAAGGGATCATTTCGCCCTCCACCAGACCGAGGTTTCGAGACCGCGGCGCTTGCAATCTGGTTCGATGGCCTGACGGAACCGAACCGCATCCACGGGATACCCCGCGGTCGGCTTGAGGTCGGGAAGCCGAGAGCACCAGTGGGCGTTGAAGACATCCATCCAATACTCGCGAATTGCCTTGCTCACGATCGACGCGAGCGCCACCAGGCCGTCACCCGAGTCGGCCCGGGGCATCAGGCTCAGTTGGAGCTGTCGTCCTCGTTCGCGAATCGTGTAGCGGCTGAGGTCGGGCCCTTCCGGACCTCGGTCGATCCAGGCGTCAGGAAAAACGTTGAGCAATGGTTCGTAGTAGTAGTGCCGACCGCCGTGCTTGTCTCCTCGGACATGGGTGACGGCCCCGTCTATCCCAAGGTTCCAGATATGTTTGATTAAGTCGGCGAACGCCTCGAAGTGGACCTTGGCCTTGTTGGAATTGAATCGATCGAGTCCCGCGTTGAACCTCGCCGGTCCGAGGACAACCGTTCGTATCGTTTCGATTCGCCAGGAGTCGCTTGAAAACGGCCGGGGCATCGAGAACGATCGCGG
>JAYVYS010000053.1:0-5768 GCA_043784005.1 Isosphaeraceae bacterium | reverse complement strand
CGGCGCGTGTCCCGGCCGGACGGATGGGCTTGTATAGCGCGCCGGTGTTCGTTCCAGCTGCGCGGCAGGGCGGACCGTCCCCTTTTCTCCCCCCTCAATTCGGTCATTTATTCGCTCCGTCCCCTTTTCTCCCCCCTGAAGAGATCAAGCCCTTCAACTCGGTGGTGAATCACCCAGATTGACGCGATCGGGTTCGTTCGGGGAGATCGTGATGGGACGAAGGCCCGCACAGATTGACACTGGGTTCGTTCGCGCTGCGGATCGGCTTGCTCTGAAAATAGGCCGTTGTTGTTCGCTTTGGTTACGAATCGAGCGAAATACTCATCAGAATCTAAGCCTCGGGAGGTTGGCCGGTTGAAGACCGGTTTTCATGCGGTCGGGCGAGCCAAACTGGATCATGACGATTCGTTTTGGGATGCGGCGTGGGGTGAGCCGCGTCGAAAATGGGTTCGATTGGCGCGAGGGTCGGATTGTCAAAGAGCCAGTGACGGACTGGGATGCACACCGCTTGGCTCGCGCCGAGATCGTTGGCGGGTCGGCGTGGACGTCGCGTTTTGTTCGCGATCATGAGAATGTCGAACCGGGGGAGATTCGGACTCGGTGATCGCGAGGGCTTCCTCTTACGATACTATCGGAAAACGGCCTTGCTTCGGCCTCGGAAACGTATGTGGGGGGTGATCCTTTCCAAGCTGGAGAGGTACTGACGCCAACGAAAAAATCAAGAACCCCGTATGGCTCCTGTCCTTCCCAACCTACTTCACTTATGTCCAGATCGAAGAATGTCACCGTTTCCCGTCTAAATTCTCGGAAATCAGGATAAAGTTGTGTATAACGATGAGTCGCTACAATGGGGATCTTTCAAGAGTTTTTGGATCGGTCGTAAACTTTAGTGGCAGGTCAGGCGGGGGGAGAAGTGGATCGGGAGAGGGGGGCTTCTGCGGGTACGGCATGTAGGTCCAAGGATGTCTTGTAGCATATTTATATTTTGCCATCAAATTATGATAGTCTTGAGCTAATTCTTCACTACGGTTGCTTTGTTCCAACCACCATTGCAATTGCTCCCTCCAAGTTGGTAGGTCTCCCTCTTCGCTAATTCTATTCTTGGTGAAGAGGACTCCCACATCGGCGATTGCCACCCTTTGCAAACAATCCGCCTCTAAACTTTCATACAGTAATGCGCTATAGTTATACTCATTTGATCTTCGTCTCATGATCACGCAGCAGCCAAGGACGGCGAAAATCGCGATCGCAATCATGAATGAGCGTACACTTATACGTAGCTTGCTCATTTGTTTTCTCCATTGCCCTGGCTTTGGAGTTCAGAACGACTAAATGGTGGGGGTGCAGTGGGCAGGCCACCACTGCACTCTACACTCCCTCCTTCACCATGATTCACGAGTCGTGAATTTATTGATGAAGATTACTACCTCGGGCTGACATCTGGGGGGGGTGCAAGAGGCCCTGGTGGTTTCGGCGGTGGTTGTGGGGTCGGGTAGTTGGGAGGCAGAAGGAGGGGACCCTGCCACCCGCCATACCACACGTAGTAGTATCTACTACCGTAAATGAACCAGAACGTGACCTCTCCATTATCGTTTCCGTCCGGCTGCCTACAATACTTCCCGGGATAACTCTTCGGATCGATAGGCGGAGGTGGGTTAAAGGGGGGACGTTTTCCATGGTCGGGGTTTTTTGGATCGACCGGGTTTTTCGGCCGATCAGGAAGATCATGTTTTGGTGCAGTTGGACCCGGCCGTAGAGTCGTGGGACCTTGAGTCGGTCCAGGGTTCGGATGTCGAACAGGTTCAGGACCTTTCGGCATCTCAGGCTTCGGTTCGTCCCCACCACCGCCGTCCTTTCCTGGCTCACCTGGGTCTCCTTTGGGTCCTGCCGGTCCCGCTGGTCCTGGTCCGCCGTCTTGGCCCTGTGGGCCTCGAGGCCCCTGTTTCGGAACCTGCAAGCCGCTAGGATCGATCGCGTTGGTTGAAATATTGCTCACATAGCGGTAGAGGTTGTCATCGCCGGCGTTAAGGCCCAATGGGTCCTGACTCAACCACCGCGCTGTCGCCGCATCCTGGACCCTGTGTAACGCGAAATTCAGCCCGGTCGCCGCGTCGTACTCCAGCCCTGCGTACTTGAACCGGTCGCCATTCGAGGGACTTGACTCGCTTGCCACGGTGCCAAAGGCGCTATAAGCGATATGATCGATCAACGCCCCCGCGTTGTCAACGATGTCGCCGACCGAACCCAGCCGGTCCTGCAGGTACCACGCCGCCGTCCCGCCTGACGTCTCCCGCGCCAGGAGCATGTCCACCGCCTGAAGATACCGCGCCGTCTGCGTCCCCGAGCCGTTGAAGTCGAGGACCGCCGAGTTGCCGTTGTAGACCGTCCAGCGCGTGGCCCCGCTCTCGGTCACGCCGATCCGCCGGTCCAGCGCGTCGTACGTGTACGTCGCCAAAACGGTGTTCACGCCGCTCACCACGCTGTCCACCTCGGTCAAGCGGTTGCGGTAGTGCCATTTGTACAGCGTCTGCGCCCCGGTCGAGATGTTCGTCCGCGACGTCTGGTTGCCCTCGTCGTCGTAGGCATAGTTGTACGTTCCGTCGCTCGACGAGCGGTTGCCCGTGCCCGTGGTGTAGCCGGTCGAGTTGCGGTTGCCGTTGTTGTCGTAGCTGAACGACTCGTTGGCGAACGACCCGTTGGTGTGCGACACGCTCGTGAGTTGATCATTGTTGGTATAACCATAACTCACCGTGTCGCTGGACGCGCCGCTACTCCAGGTCCGTGCCTCGGACGTCAGCCGGCTAGCGGCATCAAGTGTATACGCATACGAGGCGCGCACCGTCCCTCCCGAAAGCGCCGTCTCGTGGGTGATCGTCGTCAAGCGGTTGGCCTGGTCGTAGGCATAGGCCGTCGCCAGCACGGTGGTCGTGCCCGCCAGGTCGGAATAACGGGTTAGGGGGATGAAATCGGTGTCAGTTCTTTTTTTCAACAGATGAAATCGGTGTCAGTTCTTTTTTTCAACAGGTTGTTCGATGCCTCTGAAAAAGAGCGGAATGAGTGTCAGTGCTATTTGCTTGCAAAAATACAACTGACACCTGTTTCTCCGCAACTGACACCTGTTTCTCCGACACCTGTTTCTCTCGGGGCGCAACTTGGCCAGGGACGTTATTCCCCAACGAGGGCCAGCATCCGCCTTGCGAATTCGTCGGTGAGGTACATACCGGATCGGCGAAGGTTCTCGATCACTGGTCGCGCCGCGGGGATCACGCTGTTCTGACGCGCGAGCAGGACGATCCCGACCGTCCCTCGAACCGTGAGCCCCAGACCCGCCGCGCGGCGACGAGCCTGGAGATCATCGAGCACGACTTCGACATCGACTTCGCCCACGGCGAACGCCAAGACGGACGACTCACCATCACCGAGATTCCACGACGCAATGGTCGCGGGAATCGTGGTCGTGGGAACGACCTTGAGCCAGGCCGCTTTCTGGACCTTTTGAACCGTCGAGTCGGTCCCGCCATACGCGCGAATCTCGTCGATCACCTTATCGGGGACGATCAGCTCATCGGCTTCGACTTGCAACAGGTCCAGGTGATCCACTTTGCTCAGGAGGATCAGAGGCGACGCGTTAACGATCCGTTTTAGGGACAATGCCCAGCTCCTCCGCGAGTTCTTCAGGGGTCACCTGGCACGCGGGGACGTTGGCATGGAAGAGCGCGTCGAGAAAGCCGGCGCGCGTCAGTCCCGCGATCTCGGCACCCTTGCCCTGGGAGATCAGCCCCTGGCTGTACCACTGGATCGCGGCGGCAAGTCGGAGCGCGCCTGGGAATTCCTCTTCTGACCCGGAAATTGCCAGCGGTAGGTTATCCGGGACTTCGATCGTGATCGTTTTCATGGAATTCCTCCCTCGCCTCATTATAACCCCAAGCTCTTCTCGCGGGCGAGCACGCCGTCAATCCGACAACTGTCGGGAAACTCACGTCGAGAACCGGTTTCGGCGAATCCTTCGTCACTACGAAGATTCGTGGTTCTCGGCATCATCCCCCGCAAAATGCCTTCCGTCCGAAGGGGTGAACGGCGGGGCGGCCCGATACGATGGTGTATCTATGGGGGTGGCGTCTCTTCGTCCCAGACGCCTCTCCAGAAAGGAACCAGATTCACGAAAATCAGACGGTCCGAGAGATCCACGCGATGGGACAATATTTTGAAATCCACAGGCTCATGCCGGCGATCCGCTCCGCGCCAAACGAACCCGAATCGAGGTCGAGGGAAGGCGAGTCGCTTCCCCGAACGAACCCGATGTCAAACCTTGAGGGCGAGAACCGCTTGAAAGAGGAAACCCCGCGTCCCCGAACGAAGCCGATGTCAAACCTTGAGGGCACGCTCGCGCCAAACGAACCCACTTCGGTTGGATCACCTTCACCTTTGGAAATGGGCTCACGGTTGCGAGAGCGGTCCGGTCGGTTTGAGGTTGGGGATCACGGTCACGCCGTTGCGGGTGCCCGGACTGCGGGTCGTCGAGACGATCAGGACATTGTTCCGCAAGGGAATCTCGGCGTGGGCGAACGGGTAGCCGATGATCGTCGAGTCGGTGGCTCGATGGATCTTGACCAGATTCACGTTGCCAAGGCCGTTGAAGACCAGGCCTCGGGCGTCTTGTGCGCGGAAGGATTGGGTGTTGCCGTCGACGTCGATCAGCGCCGTGCCCGCGAGATTGGGGCGGAACGATCCGGTGATGGCCGTCAGCCGGTTCGGGGTGTTGTTCAGGGTCGCGGTCGTGGTTTTGGCGAAGGTCTGGGAGTTGTACAGGGTCACCGTGTTGGTCTGCGCCACGGGATCGACGGCGGTCACAAGGGCGAGCCCCAGATCAATATTTGCGAATGCGTTGGAGGGATTCGTGCCGACCTGTCCGTGCGGACCCGAATTGAGAGTCGCCCCCGTGGTGCCCGTAAATGCGTTGCGGGCGGATTCCTTGAACGAGGCGATGCCCGCCGTTGCCCCGGGGCTCAGCGAAGCCACACCGCGCTGGGTGGAGTTGGGCTGATACGGATCGAAGAAGGCCCCGCCCGCGGTGTACAACGTGCTGGTCCCGGGGATGCCCGCGAACCCTCCGGAGAAGCCGAAGCTGCGGGTCGAGTCGTAAGGCGTGGTATTTTTCGCAATCACCGCGACTCCCGTCGCGAGACTAGTCGTCACGTCGATCGCGACAAGCCTACCCAGGCCGTTCGCGCCACCGGTGGCGTTGCCAACGACGGTGAACGAGTCGAACGTGCCGATCCGGTTGGGCCGGTTGAGCGGGTCGAAGATGGGCAATGTACCTGGCGGAGAGCCCGCGGGAACGGTCGTCAGGCCGGAGAGCGAGAAATGGCCGACGGGCGCGCCGGTAATGGGATCATAGGCATAAACGTTTGAGCCATTGTTGACCATCACGACGAGGTTGCCGTGGTTGCGCCCGAGCGAGGCACCGGCTTCGGGCGTGCCGCCGCCGGGAAGGGCGTTGGGAATCGTCAGCGAAGGATTTCCGACGATATTTCCAGTCGCGTCCGCGCCCACATCAAAGCGCGTTAGCAAGTTGGTCGCGGGGTCGTAGCCGTAGATTTGCGGGTTGCCGATGCCTTGCTGAGCACGTGAAGGTCCATTCACATGATTGACCGAGAGGACCACGCCGGGAGGAGCCGGCGGCGCACCGGGGTTCTTCACGATCGAGTTCGGATTGGTCGTCGACGCGCTCGTGGGAAAGAGGTTGAACCCCGCGACGAACGTACCCG
>JAYVYS010000052.1:0-5330 GCA_043784005.1 Isosphaeraceae bacterium | reverse complement strand
GACCTGGCTGGCGTCGTTGATCCCGTAGGCGATCGTGGTGGTGCCGCCGAGCGTGCCGAGGTCTTTGATGCCGTTCTGGGCGTCCCAGACGAAGGCCCGTAACGGCGGGTTCAGGTAGTAGGTGGTCGAGAATCCGACGGCCTGCGCCGGCCGGGTCAGGTTGCCGAGGGAGTCGTAGGCCGGGTTATTGATGTCGGTGGCCTCGTTATGCGTGCCGCTCGCGAGGAACGGGAGGAAGACGGACGAGCCGTTGCCCGCCGCGTCGCGCGACCAGACGCAGGCGCGGCGGTACCCGGAGGCGTCGTACGCGTACTGGGCGACCTGGCCGGCGGCGTTCAGTCCCATGCGGTCGATCACGTATTTCGTGTTGTCGTTCAGCGGCGTCGGGCTGACATGGACGTTCCCCGATCCGTCCAGCTCCCAGACGAAGCTCCAGACCCCGGGCCAGCCCGGGTTCGTGCCCTGGCCCACGACCTGGCCCGCCGCGTTGATCGAGATGGCCTCGGAGAGGGTCCACCCCAGGCCGGCCGCGGAGACGCCGTTGGGCCCGACGATCGTGTTCAGGTCGCGCATGCCGCGGGTCGTATCCCAGACGAACGCGTGATAGACCGGGGTGCCCGACGACGTGAGCTGGGCAGTGTCCGCCCGGCCGACGACCGTCCCGTCGCCGCGGAGGCCCAGCGCGTTGCTCGACATGCCGCCGAGCGTGCCGAGGACCAGGGTGTTGCCCGTGGTGCCGTTCGGCACCGACGGGGTCCATACGAAGGCCCGGCTGTAACTCGTCGTGACCTTCTTCGTGGTCGTCGTGTAGGAGACGCCGCCCGCCACCTGGCCGGCGGGGTTGACGGCGCGTGGGATGGTGTTGGCCCCGAGGTCGGTGACGGCGTACTGCTGGGCCGAGGCCGTTCGGGGCGCCGGCGAGCCGAGCCCTCCGAGGGCCAACAGGCCGAGGGTCGAGAATGTCCGGAGTCGTGACATGGGATAACCTTTCTTGACGGAACGGGGGTTGTGAGAGTCGCGGAACGTGGGGCGTCGGCGCTTCGCCCCGGGGGCTCGCGCGTCCGCGACGACGGTCTATCTATTGGCTGGCCGTCATCCTGGCCAGGAGTGCGCCGACGTCTTTCCAGAGAAGTTCGAGGCCGGCTCGTTCCTCGGCCGGAAGCTTGCGCAACGCCACCTCGTCGCGAATGAGAAAACAAAGGGGGACATAGCGCATTTTCAGTCGATCACGCTAAATGCGCTATGTCCCCCTTTGTTTTCTCTTTTCCACGCGGACAAAGTGGGACATATTACCTATGTCAATCTATAGTCAAAAGCGCTATGTCCCCCTTTGTTTTCTCGCGTTTGGCGAGTCCTCAGCGATGGGTGATTCCCTTTTTGATATTCTTGACGTCCGCAAGGTCCGCGAGGGCGCGCGCGTTCCCGGCGTTGGTCAGCGTCGTCTTCGCGTCCGCGGGGGGCTTGCCGTGGGCGGTGTTCGCGTCGATCTCCGCCTTGAAACTATGCACGATCTCGAAATACAAGTCCGACTGGTCCTTGCCGATATCCGTGGCGAATTTCGAGACATTCCCCTTGGCTCGGAGCCGAGCCTCGTCATCCAGGGTCGTCAGCGTTTTGGACTGAATCCAAAGTTCCGCCTGAGTGGGAAAGCGATGAAGCAAGTCCTGAAAAATCGAGGCGACGAACACATCCGGCGCGGGTCCGTATCCGGAACCGAGAAGTGCGGTGAGAGTTTGCGTCGCGGCGAAGTCAGTCGGTTGGTTTGGAGATCCGGTAGCTATGGCGCCAGCCGTGCCCGACACCTGGAAAGTAGGCAGGCGGTCGTCCCAAGCGGGGGTGGTCGCCATGACCTTGAATTTGTATGTGGCCGTTTTGCCGGCGGCGATGTTGCCTAGATTCGAGAGCGGTTTGGTGGTCTTCGGAGTTGGAACTCCCTTGTCGTTGAGAAGGACCATCCCGGTCGGAACAGTGCCGGTTGCATAGACGCCGAGGAGTGGGGTCCGGCCTCTGTTGGAGACGGTGACGGTGTAGGTCAACGTCTGCCCCACGAAAATCGCCGTCTTGTCGGCTCTGATCTGCACGGAGATGACGGAGGGCTGCACGAGGGGGGTCGAAATGCTGCCCGTGACGTTGGCCAGCGAATTCACGCTCGACGCGACGACAGTAAGCGTCGCGGTGCTGTTCACGCCGCCGCCATTTGTGATCGCGTGGATCACGGTCGTAAGCGAGGCGCCCTTCGCCAGGTTCGCGACCGGCGTGTTGATGGGAACCGTGGAAGAGACGTAGGTCAAACCCGACGAGGGCGGAAGTACCACGTTGAACCTCACGCCCGTCGCCGTCGCCGGGCCGTTGTTCGTGATGGTGACCGTATACGCCACGTCCTGATTGCTTGTGTCCACGGTGCCCGTGGGGCCTTGGATTTCCACGCCGAGATGAGCCACGGTCGGAATCGAGACAGGAATCGAGGGGAACAGGGCGTAGTTGTTCGCCTCGGTCCGGTCCTTCTGACTTGCGCTGGCGTGCGACAGCATCGCGGGGATCGGTTGGTTCGCGGATTGACCCGCGACGGTGACCACCCTGGCCTGGAACGTCTCCGTGACCGGCTGCGACGACCGAGCGAGAACGTCCAGGTCATGAAACACGAACGAGCCGCTGGCTAGGTTAAACACGCGGTAGTGCGGGTCGTTGGTCGGCCCCGCGAAGGCGAGGTTTTGGGGGAGCTGCGTCACGACCAGGACGCTCGTCGCGTCCGCCGAGCCGACGTTGGCGATCGTGAGCGAATAGGTCAGGAGGTCGCCGAGCTGCGCTGAGCTTTCCGACACCTTGGGATTCGAGAGGACGAGGTCGACGGAGGCCGCGGCGGTTACCGTGACCGCGGGGAAGTTAAAGTTCTGAGAGATGAGGTTCAGGTCGCTGGAGGCGCTCGCGTCAGCGGCGAGGGGACTCGCCGTATCGACCGTGTCGGAGACGTGGACCGGGATCGTCACGCGAGTCGGCGTCGTCGAGACGTGGAAGCTGCTCTGCGTGTAGGTCACCTCGTTCGCCGTGGACGTGGAGTTGTACGCGAAGACCACCCCATTTGACTCGCCGATGGGGCCGGTGTACGCAACCCCGGCGGGGAGATGGACGACGACGTTGAGGTTCGAGTCGTCCGATGGGCCGCCGTTCGTCTCGTCAATCGTATAGCTGAAGTCGCCGCCGGGATGGACAGGGGTCGTTGGCGCGCCGCCCACGAATCTCAGCGCGGCGCTCGCTTGCACGACGGTAACCGGCGGGAAGGTCTGCGCGGTAGTCGGGGTCGTCGTGTCGCTTCGAACAGACATCGTGAAGATGGTGCTGTTTCCGCCCAAGACTCCGACCGCCGAGGTGAAGCCCGGAAGCGAGGCCGTCACGGCTTGGCCCGCGAGAAGGGTCGGCTGGGTGTAAGTGACCGTGTGCGCGCCGTCGAAGGAATAACCGTTGGCATTGGGGCCGGTGTAATCGAAACCGTCCGGGAGTCGGGCGGTGAGCACGACGTTCGAGGCGTCGGCGGTACCACTGTTCGTGATTTTGACCGTGTAGCTGAACGATTTGCCCAGAGGAGCCGTCGCTACCGTCGCCCCGGGATCGAGCGAGAGGTTGGCGGACGCGACCGGGGAGAACGCGACCTGGCCCAGCGCGCCGCTGATGCGGTCGGTGAACCAAAGATTGCCGTCGGGACCGTTCGTGATCGAATACGGACGGTTGAGCCCGGTGCCGGAATACGCGTGGAAGACCTTCGCCGTCGTGTCGTACTCTCCGATAATATAGGGGTCACGGACGAACCAGATGTTGTGGTCCGGCCCGACGGTCACTGCGTCGGCGGTGTAGGTTTGGGACGGGTCGATATGAGACGAAAACGCTCCCGTCGCCGGGTCGTATTGTCCGACCACGCTGAAGGGCCCGAGAGCCGTCCCGCCAGCGAACCACAGGGTGCCGTCGCCGCCGTTCACGATCGATCGGTCCACGGAATACCCATCGGGAACCGGGATCGCCTTGAACGTGCTTGCATTGTTGGCGACGCTGGCGGTCACGTCGAACTGAACCAGGTTGTAGCCGTGTCCTTCCGTGAAGTAGAGGGTCTGGTCCCCGTTCGGCAGATTCGGCCCAGCCGTGAGGCTGCCGGGGAAGTTGTTCAGAGTGTTGCCGCGTTCCGAGCCCAACGGGAACACCGTCAACTGATTGGTCGGGTCCACCCTGACGAGATCGCTCGTTTCGAGGAACCACGGGCGGCCGTCGGGGCCGATTGTGATCGCGCTGGGAGGGTCGGCCGCGGGGACGTCGAAGAACGAGAATTGTCCAGACGTCGTCATCGCGCCAAGGCCGTCCTTCAACCCGCCGGTCGCGTTTTGTCCTGAGCCGTAGGTCGTGAACCAGAGAGTGCCGTTAGTACCAGTAACGGCGACGATGGCTTTGGGGCGCGGCGGGGCGGCGGCCTGGCCACGCGGCGGGAGCGCGAATTCCTTGACGAGCGTCCCGGCCGTCGTAACCTCGGCGATCGCGGAGTTCCCAGAAGTCTCGGCGACCCAGAGTTGCCCGCCGAGGCTTGTGATCGACGTATTCCCGGTGGACGTCGTGGCGTTGGGAAATGCGTGGAGGGTCACCGACAGCAGTTCGCGGCTCTCTAAGCTTTCCAGTGTGGGACGTCGTGTGCGTTCCCGGTTCCTCCGTGAGTTCGCCCTGGTCCGGCCATCCAGGCTGCAAAATGAAAAGCGCGCGGTCTCTTCGCGGGTGTTCATCAGACGTCACCTTTCAGTAATTGCAAGAGGAATCCAGCGATCCGCGGCCCTCTTTCGGGTAGGATCGAGTCAACGTCGATGCGCAGACGCTCATCCTTAGCAAGGTGGCGCAGACATTCCTGTCTGCTCCCGCTTCGACTGGACGCGGTGGCGTCACGACCGCTCGTGGTCGCTTTTACGAATGCCATTCGTCAGCGTTCTAAGGTTACCTGCGAGAGCCGATTGTCATTCGGGCCAGAAATAATCAACGTCCTTACAGAAACGCTTACGCAGGGCTGGGCGATTCGCTAGAATCTCGATAGCGTGCGTGCATGCGAGAACGCCGGGTTCAGGGGAGCCGCTGGGGAAAAACAAAGGGGGACAGGGAAAAACAAAGGGGACAAAAAACAAAGGGGGACATAGCGCATTTTCAGTCGATCACGCTAAATGCGCTATGTCCCCCTTTGTTTTTTCCGCTATGTCCCCCTTTGTTTTTTCGCGGACGGTCAACGTCTCCGGCAGCTCCGCGTATTGCTCCACTGTCATCCACTCCGGACGCTCCTCGGGCTTGAACCACTCGACCACCTGATCGAG
>JAYVYS010000051.1:0-3840 GCA_043784005.1 Isosphaeraceae bacterium | reverse complement strand
CCCCAAGCCTGCAAGGACGGACGCGGGCGGCTAAGGGTAGGAGCGGCGGTTGGTGTTCATGATTACGAACGAATCGGAGCCCTGATCAACGCCGATGTGGATGTCTTGGTGGTCGACTCGGCACACGGGCACAGTCAAAATGTGATTGATACGGTCATTCGTATCAAAAAAGAGTACAAGATCGAGGTTGTCGCGGGAAACGTGGCGACGGCCGAAGGAACCAAAGCCTTGATTGACGCCGGGGCCGATGCCGTGAAGGTGGGGATCGGGCCGGGCTCGATCTGTACGACACGGGTTGTCTCGGGGGTGGGCGTGCCGCAAATCACCGCCATTCACAACTGTGCCAGGGCCGCTGCCGGACGTGTTCCGATCATCGCCGACGGTGGCATCCGCTATTCGGGCGACATCACCAAGGCCATCGCCGCGGGAGCCCACAGTGTGATGATCGGCGGTCTTTTCGCGGGCCTCGCGGAGAGCCCCGGCGACCAGATCATCTATCGCGGTCGGAGCTTTAAATCGTATCGCGGCATGGGCTCGATCGGGGCCATGGCCAAAGGCTCGCACGAACGCTACCGGCAAGAAGGTCCGTCACGGACGTCGGGCGAGAGCAAGTCAAACACCCCGCAAAAGCTTGTTCCCGAAGGTGTGGAAGGTCGCGTGCCTTACAAAGGTCCACTCGGCGATTTTGTCTTTCAGCTTATCGGTGGACTTCGGGCGGGCATGGGATATTGCGGGACCCGAACCATTGAAGACCTTCGCAACAACGCCCGGTTCATTCAAGTGACCGGGGCGTCTGTGCAAGAGAGCCATCCGCACGACATCGTGATCACTCAGGAAGCGCCCAATTATTCGAGCTTCACAAGTGAGACGGAGTTGGGGCGAGGAGCGGTTTGAGAGGGCGAGAATCCATTGCCGTTGTATGGGTGACAAAGTAATCAACGCGGGAAGTTCGGTCGGTTGGTTGTCTCTATTATTCAAGGCCGGGTCTCTCGGGCGAGAGCGTGAGGGGTCCGGACTGAGCGGAAGCTAAGCTGATCTGAGCGAAACAAGCGAATGGAATCGCGGCTGGTCGGGTCGACATCGGCCTGGCTGGCGGATCGTGACTGGTCTGGTCTGTCAACGCAAGGAGGCGTGGCGTGCGTCGCCCAACTTCGGTCCTGGCCTCGGCGGTCCTTGGGACGGCCCTGGCGGCCTCAACGGTAACGGCCCAGATGTCTCCCCCAGCCTCGGCCCCCGGCCCTGGCGTTCAGGGGTCGGCGGCGGTGCCGGCGTCCGTGACCGCGTCTCCTTCCGACGCGCCCGTCAATCCCGCTCGGGGAGCACGCCATTTGCTCCGCAACGGCTGGGATTACATTACCTATCAAGAATTTGATCGTGCCTTGCTGTTCTTCCGCGAGGCGGAACGTCGGCAAAAAGAGCTGACCGACGTCGAACGGATCAAGCTCCAGCAAGGGATCGAACGCGCCCAGCGCGGTGTTCGCGAGAAAGCCATGGGCGTCAAGGGAGATCAGGCCTACGCCCTCAGCGGTGGCCAGCGACGTCCCGGCGGTCTGGCATTGGCCCGCCCGGCGGGGTCGCTCGCGCCTGCCTCGGCTGTTGCCGCGAATGCCCCGGCTCGGTCACAGCCGGCGTCAGCGCGAACGCCGGTTTACGAACCCGAGCCGATTCAGCTTGCCGGGGGAGGGGGCTCAAACCTGAACCTCCAGCCCGCCACCGATGTCAAGCCGGTCAGCGCGACGGTGGAGCCGCAGCCGGAGCCTCAGCTTCTGCCCGAGCCTCAACCTCAGCAAGTTCCCGTGTCGAGCCCTGCGCCGATGCCCGCTCCGCCGGAAATGGAAGTTCCCGGAGTTCCCTTACCGAAGCTCGGTGCCCGGCCCGAAGTCGGCACACCGACTCCCGCCACGGCCGACCAGGACTTGCGCCCGGCACAAGGCCCGGCACCCGCCGCCGAGACCCCGACGCCACCCGTGGCCGCCTCGGAACCGGCCTCCTCGGCCGACGCCGCGGAGGTGTTGCCCGAGCTGCCTCCGCCTCCGCAGGATGTACCTTTGCCCGTCCCCGCGAATCATCTGCCGGTACCCGTGTCCGTGCCGTCGCCGTCCCCCTTGGGTGAGCCCGCGCGGGTCGCTTCGCCGGCTCCGACGACTCAACCGATGCCGGTCCCGGTCAACCTTCCGACGGTGGAAGACGAACAGCTCGTCCCTCTGCCTCCGAGCTTGAGCGATCGTCCTCGGGCCGAGCCTCCAGCCGAAACGACTCCGACTCCGGCCCCGACCCCTGCGCCGGTCCCGGTCGAAACACCTGCTCCGGCTCCGGTCTTGCCGACCGAGATCCCACAACCGCAACCTCTCGCGGGTCTGCCCGGTTCGCGTGCCGTGGAGCCTTCACCGGCACCGGCAGCCGCGGCGGCGACAGCGGAACTACCCCCGGCTCCCGCCGCGGAGGACTTGCCTGCTTCGCCCGCGGCGGCACCGTCTCCCGGTTTGATCACGGTGGGAAACAAGCCTTCGAGCTTGAGCCCGGAGCTTCAGGAAGAGGTCGCCAGGATCGCCCAGCGGCAGGACGACGAGCTGCGCCAGCGACCTCCCGCACCTGCGCCTGGTGCCACACCTCCGGGCGACATCACCTTGCCCTTGAGCGCGACCGGCCCGACGAACAGGAGCCTGGAAATCTCCAGAGCGCCCAGCCCGACCGAGGCGCGCCCGATCAAAGGGATTCCGGTACCCGAAGAGTTCGTGACGTTGCCGAAGCGTGAGTGGGACCCGAACCGAAAGTACTGGGCGGCGGCCGCGACCTGCCACTTGCCCCTGTACTTTCAGGACGCCTCGCTCGAGCGCTATGGCTACAGCATGGAGCAGCGGTTCGGCCGCGCGGGCCGGTTCCTCACATACCCGCTCGACGACCCGAGACAGTCGAAGCAACGGATGCAGTTAATTCAACCCATGTTCTCCGCCGGTCTGATGGCGTTCCAGATCGGAATGTTGCCTTACAACCTGATCATGGACCCGCCCTGGGAGGCTGAGTACGACCTCGGCTACTACCGTCCCGGCGACCGCGTGCCTACCGACGTGTTTTATCTTCCTCTGACCGGAGTCGGCCCGCCGTTGCGAGGCAAGAACTACGGCAATCCTCCCGGCCAAGGCTACAACCAGCCGAACGGACCGGCCGCGTACCCCGCGCCTCGCTGGTGAGAAAAGCGAAAGAGACGTTCAAAATCAACAAAGGGACGGACAGGCCATGGGGCTTGTCCGTCCCTTTGCGCGTTTTTTCTGGAAAGGCGAGATTCGAGAGCCAAGATTCGAGTTGCGTCGTGAGAAAGTAGCGACGTAACATTCAACTCGACACAATGGTTCAATCTTGGCCCAGCCTCAATCTTATCATCCTGAAGTGACCGCGTGGCTGACGACGTGTCATTATTCGTTGTGGAAGTAACCCGCTTCCGCGAGTGGGTTTTATCGGGTGCCGACCGTGGCCCGGAGGCTGCGCGCGAAGCCTTGGTCAGGATCACCGCACTCTACCTGACGGGGCTGTCTCTTCCGCGGACCCGGGACGACGATCTCGAATCGATGTCGGAGCCCCTTCCCCGTCGGTCGGTATACAAAGAAATTCACGCCGCGGTGGGCTCTCGTCTACCATTCCAATTCTACGGCGAAGTGTCTAACCCCATGATGGTGCCGCCCGAAGAACCCTCGGTTGGCGACTTGGCCGACGATATCGCGGACATTTTCGCGGATGTAGACGCAGGATTTCAGTTGTACGAGGCCGACCGTCGTACGGAAGCCGCCCGAGAGTGGTGTTTTAATATGAGGATTCATTGGGGTGGGCATGCGACCTCGGCAA
>JAYVYS010000050.1:0-13452 GCA_043784005.1 Isosphaeraceae bacterium | reverse complement strand
ACGATCAGACCGACGATCGGAACATTGTCTGGTTTGGTGACGATGTCGCGAAAGTCAAAGTCGGTCATGCTCAGACCAAAATACAAGAAGAAGGCGTTCACCAAGGCCCAGGCCACCACCCCGTTCGCCCAGACTTTTCGGAAGGCGATCATCGCCATGAATCCGAGTGTCGCGACGAGGAAAAAGGTGGTTGGACCCGACACAAAGTCGATCGCGTCTCGAATGAATATGGGGAGACTGACCTCGCCCCCGAGCATGTAAGTGAAGCCCATCGCCTGAAAGACGACGGCACTAATTGCCCAGATCAACGTCCAGAGTGTCCGGTTTAGCGGTCCACCGATACCGACGGCCGGGATGTGGTCGTCGAGGCTGGGAGGCCCGATTTCCTGACCTATGCCGTGACCGTGATCCTTGACCTCGGCGAAGTGCGCCGCGTCCGCCGCGGCCGCGATCGCGATCATCGTGTTCGCGAGGGCACAAAGCCCGTAGGCGACGGTTGTCGCGTGAGGCATCGCCTCGCGTCCGAGAATCAGTAAGGACGCCAAACCGTACAGGATGAAAAACGTGACGACCAGCCACTCGGGAAGCTTCCGGGTTCGAGGGGTGAGACCGACCCGGCTCGCCCCTTCGGAAACCATCTCGAGATAGCCCACATAAGCTGCGGCCGCCGCGTTCAGCATGGCCGCGAGCATGTAATACCATGCGAGCCCGGTCAACACGCCGGGGGTCAGATCTTGGTGGTGCATGAGAGCCTTCGGCCCGAGGGTGTCGTCTATCCCGTCCCTATCCCGTCATGGTCAAACACGTTTGGCCGGGTCACATCGGGCCGCTGATACCGCCGTCTTTTCGGACCCGCCAGAAATGGATCATGATCAGTAGCGACGCCGCCAACGGAATCGCCACGCAGTGCAAGACGTAAAATCGGTTGAGTGTCATCTCACCCACGCTTCGTCCGCCGAGGAGCGCGAATTTGGCGTCTGAACCGGACGTGATCAGGCTTACGCCATTGAGCTTCAACAACGAGGCGCCAGGCCCTTCCACCCCGACCCCCGGCGTCGCGCGGGCCATGTTCGAGCCGACGGTGATCGCCCAGATCGCAAGCTGGTCCCACGGCAGCAAATACCCCGTGAATGACAAAAGCAGTGTCAGTACCAATAACAGAACGCCCACGACCCAGTTGAATTCGCGAGGCGGTTTGTAACTTCCCGTCAGGAAGACGCGATACATGTGAAGCCAGACGGCGATCACCATCGCGTGCGCACCCCAGCGGTGCAACTCGCGAAGGATACCGAGCGTTGTCACGTCGCGAAGGGCGAGAATGTCGTTATAAGCGTGCTCAAGAGTCGGCCTGTAGTAAAACATCAGCAAGACGCCGGTCACCACCTCGACGATGAAGAGGAAGAAAGTCGTCCCCCCCATACACCATGTGTAACTTAACGCGATCCCTTGCTTGCGAACGCTCACCGGGTGGAGATGCAGGAAAAAGTTGGTCAGCATGACCACCACCCGGTTGCGCCTGTCGGTTGGCATGGGGTGGCGGAATACGCTTTTCCAAACCTGCGACTCGGTGATCTTATCAACGATGGCCATACTCGCCCCTCAATGTCGGGTCGTCGTGTGTCTAGGCGGTGTCGGGTCGGGGTGGATCAAAGTTACGGAAGCGTACAAAGAACCAGCGCCAATTGGAATGTGCCAGGTAAGATTCTGGCGCGAGGCAGCGAAGAAATTGCGACAAGGAATCTCGGCGGACTCAGCGCGACGGGCATCACGCCGTGATGAAACTCGAAGGATCGGACCACTGGCCGAGTTCTTCCTGGAACTTCGCGCTCTTGTCGACCACGATCTGGCCATCGTCCCCAGTGGTGACCTTGAACCGTTCCAACGGTCGAGGAGCCGGCCCTTCAAAGTTCACACCGGAGATATAAAAACCGCTGCCGTGGCACGGACACTTGAACTTTTGTTCCCCCGCCAGCCAGTTCGGCGGGCATCCCAAGTGGGTACAAACGGACTGAAGCGCGTAGATCACGTCCTCACCATTATAGCGAGTGGAACGCACGATCCAGAAGCCCCAATCCGTCTTGAACCGCTCGCTGACACCTTCGGCTTCGTAGTTGGTGGGAAGACCGACCTTGATGGTACTGGGGGGTTCCGCCAACACGTTGGGGAACATGAACCGGCCCATCATGGCCGTGAACGCGGCGGAACCGGTGATGAACGAACCCCAGCCAAGTCCGATCCAGGGAACCTTGAGAAACTGGCGACGGCGAACCATGTCCCGAGCCATCGCCATGGCTCGCGCCGGGCGCGGAAGCACCGTCTGAGGCTTGGTGTCTTTCTCTTTCGCGGCCTTTGCGGCGGCCGGTTTAGCGGCCGAATCAGCGCCCACGGTCTTCTTGGCGGCAGCCTGACGCGCGGCCTCTGCGACGTCTTTCGGGTCGGACAACTCGCTCAGAGGGGGGAGTTCCCGCTTCGCGACGACGGTTTTCGCTGCAGCGGGTTTAGCAGCGATGGGGTTCGCGCCGGTCGATGTCGCGGCGGGAGCGCTTGCCCCGCCGCGCGCCGCGGCAAGCTTCTCCGCCATCGTCAAGGGGCGACCAAGCGACGCTGCGGGGGCAGGTACGGCCTTGGGTTTGGCGGCGGCTGGAGCCTCTTCGGAGGTCCGCGCCGCAGGTGCCGAGACCGCCGAGGCGGGGCCCGCTCCGGATCGAGCCGCGGCGAGCTTTTCCTTGAGCGTCAGCGGTCGACCGAGCTCTTGGCCGGACGGGGCCGCGGCGGCGGGAACGGGTTTGGGCTGTGCGACCGCCTGACTCTCCATCGCCTCGACATGAGCAACCGGTTCGGACGCAACAACGACCGCGTCGGCATTCGGGACGTTATCGCCTTGCTGTGCCGCGCCCCCTTTTCGGGCCGCTTCCATCATCTCTTTCACGCTCAGACGTTTCGCCATCGGTCAGTCCCAGCCCCTGTTATACCGCAGACCCTCACGACTCGCCTTGTGACGAAGACAATTGGGGTCGCCGAGCAGAAATCCGGTAACGCGATGAATCTTGTGTAAAAGGATCACCGAATCCGGCGATCGTCTTGCCTTGTCCAGAATTAAGTCGGAAAAAATCCGCCGGGCGATGAGATCTTACGCTCAAACTCGCCGCGGTGATGGTTCACGAGAAACCGACGAACGACTTAACAATCGTACATCTCGCCTGTGGAAAAATCTGAGAGAGCGATAACTTCGACTTCGTGCGGACAAACTCATCATTTTGTAGACCTTACCTTAGCAGGCGGGAAGTCCCAGAGCAACACATTAGAGCCCTAAAAGAGGTTGGCGAATTTCGCGGAGGGCGATAAAAACAGGAACGAGGCCCGGGATCGGAGGTCCGACGCATTGCCGAAATCGAAAATCCGGGTGCCATCATGGTGTAAATTTGATCTGGAATGCGGGCGGGAACGATCCGGGTGTCTTGGCGTCGCACTCGAACAGGCGTGTTTCATCAAGGCTTCGGCGGTTGGGTTTGAGGATGATCGCGGCGGCAATCATCCTCCAGATTTCATGTTTCCCGACTTGAAACAACCCATCAACCTAGGGTCCGCTCTACCCGGCCGGGCCAAATCGTGGTGATAATGATGTATTCCATTCCTCCCTCAACGGATTGTTCGTGCCATCTCCGCCAGAAAGGCTCCTCCGATGAAGTGCGTTTCGGCCCTCTCCACGGCACTTGATTCGGAAGAAGCCATTAACGACGTGCTCGGCCGCGCGGTCGGGCAACTCGGGTCAACCCCCGCGGACTTGGCGATCGTTTTCGCGACCGCCCACCATGCCGATGCGATGATCCTGATCGCAGAGAGACTCGCATCTCGGGGCATTTCCAGGCACACTCTCGGGTGTACCGCGGAGTCGGTTGTCGGTGAGGATCGGGAAGTCGAGGGAGAGCCCGCGTTGTCCCTGTGGGCCATTCGTCACCCGGGGATCGAGGTGACTCCGCGACGGGTTACCTACGCCAACGATGCCTTTTCGGGATGGACGGATGCCATCCCCAAGTCGTCGTCGACCGTGATCGCGCTGGGAGATCCCTTCACGTTTCCGGCGGACAAGTTTTTGAAGGCGGTCAATCAAGGCTCGCCAGGCGTGCGGGTGGTGGGGGGAATGGCGAGCGGAAGTCAGGTTCAGGGTGGAAACCGCTTGATCCTTGATGGCGAAGTGTTTGAGGATGGGGCGGTCCTGGCCGAGATCAATGGCCCGGTCGTGCTTCAGACGATCGTGAGCCAGGGATGTCGACCGATCGGCCGGACCTACATCGTCACCAAAGCCGACAGGAACATCATCCGCGAACTGGGTCGCCGGCCCGCGCTTGAAGTCCTTCGCGAAGCCTTTGACGAGCTTGATCCTGAGGATCAAGAGCGAGTGCAGCAAGGTTTGCACATTGGCCGGGTCATCAGTGAATATCAAGAATCCTTTCAGCGCGGAGACTTCCTTGTCCGCAACGTGATCGGTGCCGACGACGAAGGGGGGATCGCGATCACCGACCTGATCCGCGTCGGCCAGACGATCCAGTTCCACGTTCGGGACGCGGATTCCGCCGACGAGGACCTTCGCACCCTGCTGGAGAACGAACGCCTGGCACGGCCCCGAGCGGCGATTGTGGGAGGGCTTTTGTTCACTTGCAACGGCCGAGGAACTCGGCTCTTTTCCGAGCCGAACCACGACGTGGATGCGATCCATCACTGCCTCGGCCCCATCCCCGTCGCCGGATACTTCGCCATGGGCGAATTCGGACCGATCGGCGGCGAGAATTTCCTCCACGGATTCACGGCGAGCGTCGTGATCTTCGAGGCACCCGAGGTCGGAGACTTCGGCGACAAGCCTCATTCGGCAAAAAGCAAGATGCTCGCGTAAATGCCGGTGATCAAGCGCCAGGTCGCTGTCGATCAAGGGCGTGGAGACGCTCAGGCGCGAGTCGACATCCGGCGGGTCCGCAAGGCGTATCCGGCACTCAGCAGAGCCAGCCCAAGACCTGTCGAGATCATCGCGATCGGCTCGGGGACCGGGGTGACGATATCACCACCCGAGGCCACGATCGTCCCGTCGCTCGTTCTGGAAAGTTGACCCGTGAAGTCCTTCACAGACCCGATCGAGGGGTAGACTGACACCGCCTTGAAAACGCCTGGGACAAGTCCGCCGGGGAGCACGCTGCCTACTAATGAGGGGCCGCTCGTGTACTTGAACTGAAGGTTCGGGATACTCGGATCGTCCCCGTGGACCAAGATAATGTTGGCGGGAGGGGGAGGAGGCGAGAAGTTTACCGAAGTCCCCGACCAGCCCGACGGAGTCACCAAACTGCCTGCGACCAACCCCTTGAAATCATACACTTCAAAGAAGTGATTGCCGGATACGGATGCGGCGATCGTGTCGGTGGGGGCGATGGATGCGGAGTAAGTCCACAGGTAGTCGCCCGCGTAAGGCCCGGACGCAATAGGAGTTACGCTATCGAGGCTCACCGTGAAACCCGCGTGCGCGGGTCCGCAAACCGAGAGGGCGACGACCAATGACGCCAATAGGACTAACGGCCGACGTTCAGGAATCATCGACGTTCCTCTCGCCCAAGGGCTTCTGCACAACCCCGGTTAGGCCCAACTCCCTCGCCAATGCCTCGATCAAAGCGAGTGAGGGAATCCACTTGACAACTTTCCTCGTCATAAGATAGTGCTTGGCTAAAGGGGATGTCAATGAACCGGAATCCGCAAGTCGACAATTTGGGTTCAGGCGTTTAGGGGCGATCGCGAAAGCCGCTTCAATCCGCAGTTTCGCACCGATTCCGTTGCCTCATTCATGGATGCGTGTTGAATGGGAAGGGCTTCGCGCCGACGTTCGCGATTCGAGCCAATATGCCCCCACCGAGACTCCGAGAGCGATCGAGGCCGCCAGAATGATGAATGGATCGCGTTTGGACGAATGCTGGATCACCCCCGCGGCGAGGATAACGCATGCCGCTGCCAACGCCCCGAGCCGCGTTCGCTTCAACCGCTGCGTGGATACGAACCAACCTCGCCCGGCCGTCCATGCCCAGAGCGAGAGGCCGACCAACATGGTGGTGCATCCTCCTCCGATCAAGAGCGCAGGCGTTCCGTTGCCCATTGGGCTTGGTGGGGCATCGGGGAGCACCGGCGTTCTCGCGAGCATGCTCAACCCCATTGAACCGACAACCAAGCCCCAGAACGCAAGTACAAGCGCGATGGCTCCCACGATCTTTAAGCGGCTTTGAGTCATCTGTTTGACCGCTTCCGACGCGGAAACGACACGTATTTTTGGCCGATAACGCCCGGCATTCAGGTCCAGACGCATCAATGGCTTATGGATCGTGTTGGCCCGTTCCGACACCATAATATCGTCGCAATCCGTTTCCTCAAGGCAGCTTAGGCACCAACCGAAGACGACGACTCCTCCCGAGGAAGTTCCCACGGCCTGCGGGATCGCCGGTCGGTCACATCGGGAGCAACGCATCAAAGAAGTCCTCGTCGCGCATCAGTCGCTTCAGGTCTCTGGGGAGGATGAACAACCGATTGGTCGTTCCGTCAGCGGACAACCTCTTCCGCGAAGAATTCCACACTCTTGCGGATCGCGGGAAGGAGAAATCCCGCAGCGGAATAGTGCCCGCAGTCATACCAGGTGATCGGCGGTTTGCCGGCGGCTTCCCAGAGCTTTCGCGCGGACGCGGGAGGGATCACCTCGTCCACGTTTCCCGCAATCATTATCACTTGTTTTGTAACTAGATATTTAGCGTGCGTCAATGGATCAAAAGGGTCGGTCAGGGCTTTGAGGTCTTCGAAGGTTCGGCCGGATTTGATCCAGAGGTCCTTGTACTTCACCCCTTCTCGCATGTTCCAAAGAACGGTCGCAAGGTCTCCACCGGCAAGAAGTAACGCCGCTCTGTGAATCGTCGGATCGACGGCCGCGGCGACCGATGAGACGATCCCGCCGAGGCTGATGCCCGTCACGCCGATCTTGGCCGGATCGATTTCGGGCCGGCAGGCGAGCCAGGCCGCGGCGCGGCGGACATCGCAGATTCCTTGCCGCATCGCCAGGATCGTGCGATCGATGTCGGTCGAAAGGAACTTCTGGTCGCCCGAGCCTTTCGCCCGACGCTCGCCATAATACGGGAGCTTCACGAAGAGCGCCGCGACCCCGTGATCGGCCAGCCTCGCGGCCATGAAACGCGAGAGGGCGAAGTCGGCTCCGAGGATGTGAAGGACGATGACCCCCGGCCTTTTCCCCTTCGTCGGCGATTTGGGGGCGAAATACTCGGCGTGAACGGTGTTGTTTTCGATATCTCGGGTCACGATCGGCGAAGGGAACCGAACGGCCATGACGGTATAGCCGTCCGTATCGAGCCGATGTTCCGTCTCGAATGCAAATATCGCGGCCGGAAGCCGGAATTGCTCTGGAACGCGACCTTCGTCCACTGTCGGGCGAAAGCTCGCCTCGCCGCGCTCGATGGTACCGAACGTCAAGGCGGACAACACGATCAGACCAAGCATGCGGACATCCTTTGCCGAAAGGTCGAGGTTGCCATTCTCGCTCCTAAGATTAAGATTACGCACTGTCGTTTGTTTAGGGAAGGGAAAGGAGTTCCCGAGCCGTGCCGAAGACGTCGCTCAAGGAGATTCAACCGCGCCGCGTCTGCATCATCAAACCGAGCGCGTTGGGCGACGTGACCAACGCCTTTTCTACCCTGACGGCGCTGCGTATCCTCTGGCCGGAGGCTCACATCTGCTGGGTGATCAACCGCTCGCTCCGAGGTCTGGTGGATCAACATCCGATGATCGACGACGTCCTCCCCTACGATCGTGACCGCGCGGGTGCGGGACCAGTCGGGGCGAGGGTCTTTTTGAGCTTCCTCAACACGCTCAGACGTGGCCGATTTGACCTGACGATCGATCTTCAAGGCTTGCTTCGCTCCGGTGTCATGACCGCCGCGACGAACGCCCCGATCCGGGTCGGCCTTGCGGACGCGCGCGAAGGGGCTCGTTGGTTCTATACGCATCAAATTGTGCCGCCGGGGTCGATTGACGAGGCCCATGCGGTCGACCGCTTGCTGTCGGTGGCCTCGGCGTTCGGCGCGGAGATTTCGAAGCCCGAGCCTGTGGTGGCGATCTCGGATGCGGATCGCGCGTGGGCGAACCACGCCCTTGAGCACGTACCCCGGCCCCGGCTGGGACTCAATCTGGGTGCGCGCTGGGAGACGAAGCGCTGGCCTCCGGGCCATTTTGCCGAAATCGCCCGTCGCGCTGTGCTTCAACGGGGTGCGGGCCTCTTCGCCATCGGCGCTCCCGAGGATGCTTCCCTGGTTTCGGAACTTGCAAGAATCCTCGACCCGATCTCGCTCGTTGACTTTTGCGGAAAGACGACCTTGCCGCGACTTGCCGCACTGACTCAGGCGGCCGATTTGATTCTCTCCAACGACACCGGTCCGCTTCATCTCGCGGCGGCGGCGGGAGCCAGGGTCGTCGGCATTTACACCTGCACCAAGTCCGAGCTGAACGGCCCGTATGGTCCGCGCGCCACGTCGGTAAAAAGCGAGGTACGCTGCGCGGGGAGCTATCATGTCAGATGCCCTCAGGCTCGAAAACTCGAATGCATGAACGAGCTAACACCCGAGAAGGTGTGGCCCGTTGTTTTGACGCAACTTGATGCATCGATACGAAGCGCGGACCGGTAGGGCCAAATGTGGCGACCGCTCATCATCCCTTGTCGTGTGTAAACCGTTGCGGCGTGTGTTGCCCAGCCCTACTTGCTTCGCTGCCTCGCCTCCGCGGCGCGGCGGGCTCGGCGGTTTTTGTAAACTTTTGGGGCGGTCGTGAACTGGTCGAGCGGCTTGAGTGCCGGCTTACGCGGGAGCTCTCCCTCTTTCTCCAGTTCTTCCTCAATCTCAACAGGTTCGGGAGCGGACAATGCCAGTTTGACCGACGGCGGCGGCGGAGTTTTGGGTTCGTTTCGGAAGGTCGATTCCGACTCCCTGCGACACGTGACCGGCGGAGTTTTGGGTTCGTTTCGGAAGGTCGATTCCCTCTCCAGGCGACACGCCTTCAGCTCGCGCTCGGCCCACCAATAGATTCTCATGGCCTCGGCCGCATAGCGATGGAGGAGCCTTGCTCCCGCCGTGAAGATCCATGTTACCCCGCCGATCGCCATTTCCTGATCCGATTCGTCGCAACGGGTCAGGCCCCTCGCAATCGCGGTCTCGATTTTCTTGATCTCGCGGCGCGCGAGTTTCACGAGGGCCTCGGTGTCGGGTCCGTCGGGAAATTGATCGTGATTTTCGCGAAACTCCGGTGCGACGCCGAGCAGGTCGAGGGCCAGGCCGCGCTGAGTTTCGTTCCAATCGTTGGTCGCGGCGATACGTTCAAGCGATTCCCAGCGCTCGCGAAGCCAGCCACACCCTTGAACGGTCCGCTTCAGTTTCGCGACCGTCAACGCGGGGTTGCGATGCAGTTTCGCGCCAAGTTCCTCGGCATCAACCGTGCGTTCCTCATCCCAACAAATCGCGGAGCGCTGCGAGGTGCTCTCTCGATGCGCGTTTTCCTCAATGCGACAGTAATCGAGGCGAACCGTGGCGAGCGCCACTTGCTCGACGAGCCATCGCTCGCGGTCTGTCCGGGGCGCGCGATAGGCGGTCCACTCGGCAATGCGCCGCGCCACGAGATCGGGGTCATACAACTTGAGGGCGGCCCCGGCTCTCGATAGGCCGTGGGTTGTCGCATTGAGACAAGATTGAGCCTTGCCTTCGAGGCTTTTAGGCCCGGTGCTTTTCTGAGCGTTCTCTCGATTGGCGAGGATCTTGGCTTCGCTGGTCATCGCGGGGGCTCCCTCGGCATTTCGTGATGCACGATCGGCGGCGGGAAGATCGTTCCCGAGATACCATCGAAAGAAACCGCGATCGCGTTCTGCGAATCCAAACTCTTCGTGGAGTTTTCAAGAAGTTCACCCTGACAGTTCGACGGGGATCGAAGCCTTCCGTAGACTACGTCCTTTTCCCCTATGTTGGGATTGGTTCGGGAATGTCGATCGAGGTGTCCGTCGATGCGTGTCAGTCTTGTCACGGAAACGTATTTCCCCCAGGTGAACGGAGTTTCTCGGACCCTCGGTCAGCTCGTGCGTTACCTGACCGAGCGAGGTGATGAGGTCCAGCTCATCCATCCCCACTACGGACAACCCCCGATCGAGGGAAATCACGTTCTCGTGCGGTCGTTCCCGCTGCCGTTTTACAAGGAGCTTCATCTTCCGATGCCGCCGTTCGGCAAGGTGAAGCGCGCGATCGATGCCTTCCGGCCCGACGTCGTTCATATCGCAACCGAGGCGACGCTCGGCTTGACCCTTCTTCAGTATTCTCTCGCTCAAAAGATTCCGACGGTTTCGAGCTTCCACACCAATTTCGATCAGTACAGCGATCATTATCGCGTCGGGTTTCTGCGTGGGACGATCTGGCGATACCTGCGCTGGTTTCATAATCGAACGCTCGAAACCTACGTACCCTCGCGGGCGACGATCGCCGACCTGCAAGCCCGAGGCTTTGAGCGATTAGTGCTCTGGCCCCGAGGTGTTGATTCGAAGATGTTTCGCCCCGACCGCCCCGGTCGCGATCAGGTCCGCCAGGAACTCGGCTTCACCCCCGAGGATGTGGTGGTGACCTATGTGAGCCGGATCGCCGCGGAGAAGAATGTCAATTATTTGGCGGAGGCCCTCCATCTCGTCGCGGAGAGCCGACCGAACGGGCGGTTCCTTTTCGTGGGAGATGGCCCGGAGCGCCAAGCCTTGGAAGCGCGGATGGGTCCGCACGCCCGATTCGTGGGTTATCGAACCGGCGAAGACCTGGCCGATCACTACGCGGCGGGCGACCTCTTCGCATTTTCGAGCCTGACAGAGACGTTCGGGAACGTCGTGCTGGAGGCCATGGCGTCGGGCATGCCGGTTGTGGCCCTGAAAGCCGGAGGCGTGGGAGAGATCATCCGTCCCGGCGAGACCGGCAAGCTGGTTGAACCCGACCAGCCTGCCGAAGTCTTCGCTGAGGTCGTCTCAAGACTCGTGGAAAACAACGACCGCCGCAAAGAGCTTGCCGCAGGCGCTCTGGCGTACGCCAATAGCCAGAGCTGGGATGAGATCATGGAAGGGTTGCGTAAATATTATGAACAGGCGATTAATCGTTAAAGACGATTTCTGGCTGACCGCCCAACGTCAAATGAGAGTACCACGATCGTCGAGGGTCTCCGGACCCCGTCGTCCGTTAAGGTTTACGCCCTGAATTTCGCGGTCGAATCATGAAATAAATCGACTCACTTTATATCGCGACCTGATAATTAAGTACGAGCGACGAAGTGTGGAGACCCTCGCCGATCGAGTGAGATCGAGCCAGGTCGTTGCTTGATCTCGAATCTCCACTCTCGACTCCGGTGATTCCCCTCGAAGATCAAGAATGAAACCGCCCGTTGAATGCGGGCGTCCCGGTTGCGGGTCCTTGGGCGCGGGGCTAAAATAAAAATTCTGATGAACTTGTGCCCACTTTCACGCTATTGCATCGGGACGTTTTTCGAGTGGTGAATGGCCGCCGAGTGATCGTGGTGTTGCCCGCTTATAACGCCGCCAAGACGCTGGAACGGACGATTTCCGAGATCCCGCTCGGCATCGTTGACGATCTTCTGTTGGTCGACGACGCCTCGAAAGACGATACCGTCGAGCTTGCCAGGCGGCTCGGGATCGCGTGCGTGGTTCACCCAAAAAATCGAGGCTATGGCGGTAATCAGAAGACCTGCTACACCGAAGCGCTGCGTCGTGGGGCCGACATCGTGGTGATGCTTCATCCCGACTATCAGTATTCTCCGAAATTGATCGGGGCGATGGCCTGGCTGGTGGCTTCGAATGAGTTTGACGTCATCCTCGGCTCGCGGATTCTGGGCACTGGGGCTTTGAAAGGGGGGATGCCGCGCTACAAGTATTTCGCCAACCGCCTCTTGACCGCGTTTGAAAATCTGCTGCTGGGCGTGAGAATTTCGGAATTTCACACCGGCTATCGCGCTTTCTCTCGCGAAGTTCTGGAACGCCTGCCTTTGGAAGAAGGCTCTGACGACTTCGTTTTCGACAATGAGATGCTTGTGCAGGCGGTTGCGTTCGGCTTCCGGATTGGTGAAATCTCCTGCCCGACACGTTACTTCGCCGAGGCCTCATCGATCAACTTCCGACGTTCCGTGATTTATGGTTTCGGCGTGCTGGGGACCGCCTGCAAGTATCGGCTTCATCGTTGGGGGCTCAGGCGAGACCGGCTCTTCGACCCCGAAGGCCGTCGCCTGAATGTCTCGGCTCAACCGGAACTTTATCATCATTCGTAAGCTTGGTTCACGAATGACCGAGACCGATGCGATCACGCCCGAACCGAGACGTCCGGGCGGTTGGCGAAGCGTCGTGGCGGTTTTGGAAGTGGCCAGTCTCGCGCTCATGATCGGATCGGGCGCGGTTGCCTGGATGTTGGGAATCCTCACACGCGGGTACGACTACGACGAGGTCTTGCGAGCGCATTCGATCTGGCTCACCTCGCGAGGGCTAAGCCCGTATACCGACTTCTTCGAGGTCCACCCTCCGTACTTTATCTTGCTGTCTCCACTCCTGCGCATCTTCGCTGATCCAGTCGACGCCCTTCGTGCGCTCAGAGTGACGACCGCGATTGGCAACGTGGTCTTTCTTGGGGCATTGGTGCAACTGGGCGCGATGACCCTTCCGGCCAAGGTCGAAAAGCGTTGGGCATGGCTGGGGATCGCGGTCGTCGCGTTCAACCCGTTCATCCTTGATTACCTCGTGGAATTCCGGATCGATGGCTGGGGTTACGCGGTGATCGCCTGGAGCGCCTTGGTTTATTGTCGCGGTCAGCGTGGGACGTTCCGCATCCTGATGTTCGGCGCGGTGACGGCGTTCGCGTCGGCGTTGCTGAGTCCCAAGATGGTGCTTTTGCCCCCGTTGATCATGGCCTTCGACCTGATCGGGCGGTTCGAGTCTCGGCGCGGACTGGTGCGGAGCGGGATGGCCTATCTGGCGGGTGTCGGGCTCGCCTCCAGTAACGCATGGCGGTTGGGTCCATTTTTGACAGAGAGATGGGACAGTCGGGAAGAAACTCGTTTGCCCCCTTGACCATCAGAGCTGCTAACTCCCGCGCCGCAGGTCCCACGAGATGTTCAGGCGTCTCTGCGATGATTTCATCATGCACCATCGCGACTGTCCTGGACCCATAGAGAGGACTCCGGTGAGTTGCATACTCCGCCTCCGCCACCAGAAACGTGGCGTTTTTCGCGCAAGCAGCACCCAAGCCCTGGAAACCGGTATTGCAGGCCGCACAGTACTTAGCCCCGCCTCGAACAAACCCTGTACCGGGGATTTTGATGGTTGCGGTTCCGCCCTCTTTGAGCAGACCATTTACA
>JAYVYS010000049.1:0-4667 GCA_043784005.1 Isosphaeraceae bacterium | reverse complement strand
GCATACCATGCCGGTTTTCGCTCACGGAGCCAGAGCCAGATCAGGTAACCGCCGCCGATCTCGCAGACTCCCGCCGCGATGAAGTAGAGGAGCGATTTGAGGACCGTCACCCAAATTCGCTCCCATTTTGAATAGGAAATTCCGCGGTCAACTGTTGGTGAGGATCAGAGGCGACGCGGCGGATCATCGTTTCGAGACGTGTAAAGTCGACGGGCTTTGTGAGGTGGGCCATAAAACCCGCCTTGTGGCACTTGTTGATGTCCTCCTCGCGACCGTAACCGGTCAAGGCGATGCCCGGGATGTCACCGTTGGGAGAAAGGCGGTGCATGAGGTCGAGGCCGCTGCCATCGGGAAGTCCGAGGTCGCTGATGACCAGGTCGAACGCATCGGCGGGGACCGCGAGCGCCGCGGCCATGGTGTTGGCCGTCACCACTTCATAGCCGTTTTGTCGGAGCAGTCTCGCCATGAGTCGCGACGTCATCGGGTCATCTTCGACAAGCAAGAGGCGCAGGCCGAGAAGGCTTTGCGAACTTGCCGACTCCGAGGGCGAGGGGACGGCCGAAGGACCGTCGAGGCGAAGCTCCGGAGTCGTGGCGCTCAGTTCAAGCGTGAACCAGAGGTTCGTTCCCTTGCCCTTTCCATCGCTCCATGCTGATAGGATTCCGCCGTGCGCCTCGACAATCGATTTACTAATCGCCAGACCCAGGCCCAGACCCCCGAACCGCACTGTCACCGAGTCTTCGGCCTGTTCGAATGCGTTGAAAATCCGCGACAAGGCCGAGGGCTCGATGCCGATGCCCGTATCCTTTACTTCGACGCCGATCCGGTCCCCACTCGCTTCGATCCAGGTGCGAATCTGGATGGAACCGTGCTCGGGCGTGAATTTCACGGCGTTCTTGAGGAGGTTCCAGAGCACTTGCTGGAGCCTTGCGGGATCGGCGCGAACGACGTGGCGCGTGGCCTCGGTCTGGACGTTTATCGAGAGCGACTTGGCATCGGCGTCGCCTCTGCAAATCTCGACCGTGCGGCGGATCAACTCGTGAACGTCGGCCGTCTCGAAGTGAAACGGAAGCTTGCCTCGGACAATCCGCATGACTTCGAGCAGGTCGTCGATCAGCCGAACCTCAAGCTCGACATTCTGGCGAATCGAGGTCAAGAGTTCGCGATGGCCTTCGTCGAGGTTGGGGGTGGTTACCAGGTCGTCGACCGCAAGAAGCACGGGGCTCAGGGGGGTTCGAAGCTCGTGGCTCAGCATGGCCAGAAACTGGTCACGCGCCTGGGCGGCTTGCTCGGCAAGGGCCAAGGCTTTGTGAAGCTCTTCCTCCTGCCGCTTCCGATCCGTCGTATCCATACAGATGCCGAGCAGGCGAGTCACCTTACCTGAAGCGTTGAATATAGGTTTGCCCCGCGCTTCAATCCAGTGAATGCTATGATCGGGCCAGACAAGTCGATATTCGACGTGGTGCTCGGCCCCATTTTCCACGACGTTGCGGATCGAATTAAGAACCTGCTCGCGATCTTCCGGATGGATAACACTTTGATAGGCCTCGAAAGTGCCGGGAAATGTGCCGGGAACGAGCCCATGGAGGACTTCAAGGCTGGGCGACCAGGCGACAGATCCCGACGCGATATCAAACTCCCAGGTCCCCATTCGACCGGCTTCAAGGGCCAGCCTAAGCCGCTCCTCGCCCGCGCGAAGGGCTTCGAGACCCCGCTTTCGGTCCTCGATATCGATCCCCGTGCCGAACCAGCGGAGGATCGGTCCCTCGTCGTCGCGAACCGGGTGGACACGGCCGAGGTGCCAGCGATAGGTCTGGTCCGAAATGCGACGAACGCGGTATTCGAACTCGAAGACCTCACCTTTTTCGAGCGCGTTGATCCAACCGTTTCTCACGGTTGCGAGGTCGTCGGGGTGAATGACCTCGGCCCAGCGTCCTTGATGGGTTTCCTCGGCGGAGAGGCCAGTATACTCCTGCCAATGCCTGTTCAGATATTCGGTTTTACCGTCAGGTCCACTTGACCAGACGAAGAGCGCGAGGCCCTCCGCGAGCGTTCGATAGCTCTTTTCACGCTGGAGAATATCGTGTTGGGCCTGTCGATCCTCGGTCACGTCGCGAAAGACCAGCACGACACCGCCGATCGTGCCGTCGTCGTTGAGGATGGGCGCGGCGGAGTCGTCGATCGGGTGTTCCGAACCCTCTCTTCCGATCAGGAGAGTATGATTCGCCATACCGACGACCTTGCCCTCGCGCAGGACTTTTTTGACAAGATCGTCTACCGGCAGCCTGGTTTGCTCGTTGACGATCGCGAAAATCTCGACGAGCGGCTTTCCAATCGCCTCGTTCGACGGCCAGCCGGTGAGTTTCTCGGCGACCTCGTTGAGGAACGTGACACGTGACTCGTTATCGGTCGCGATCACACCATCGCCGATACTCCGAAGCGTCACGTGAAACCATTCGCGCTGATGGATCACTTCCCGCGCGGAGTTTTCGGCGCGTTGCAATGCGCGACGGTTTTGATCGGTGATCAACAGGATTAACAGCCCAGTACCTATAAAAAGAACGAGACCGATCGCGTCGGACAAACGATGGATCTCTAACGTTCCTCGTGGGGAAAGAGTCATCGATGCGGCGGCGGTGACGCACAGGATGATCGAGAGCGCGCCCGGCCAGAACCCTCCGTACCACGCGGCAAGCGCGACCGCCATGTAATACGTGGCATAGGGCAAGTCTTGTTTGAGCAAGCCATCGAGCAACCAGCGCGCGAACACCGCCAATGTCGTCACGCCAAGCGCGACGACGTAGCCTTTGAACCGGCCGACCTCTTGCGGCTCTGGCATCCATTCTCTCCCGGACTCGGGCTTTCGGGCGCTTCGATCGTGCTTTTCGCAAGCAATCCTTTCGTGCGTACGTACGTTAAACGATCCCACAAGAAATTGGAAACACGGCCCCTCCGGTTTTCAAAAGGATTGCAAAGCCCTGCATGACGGATGACCCATGACGGATGACGGAGTTAAGAACAGGCCGGCAATCTCTTCGCGACTTTCCGCTTCGATTCTTTATCGATGGTCTGGAGTGCGGGAGCTTGCTCTCGCTTTGTTCGGCTCTGGAAAGCGTTTGCAACGATCCTCTTACAATGAGCCCCGATAGCGTACTTTCACGGACATCGCTTCAGGGCGACTTGGGCCATCGTCAGACCTTGCGCCGTGCTCAAGATATCCGCTGGGACGAGCGGATTCTTCAAATAATTACATTTTAATTTTATAAGGGAACGTCCCGACAGACCGGTAGGGCCTACCGGGGCGTTTCTAGATTCGATCGTGTTGTCTTGCCGTGATCGACGCTCAGTAAGAATCAGCGCTCACGACTTCATTCCCATTTCTGCTCCCGATCGCCTGGAAAGTGCTAGGAGAGATCGAATCCTTGATGAACTTGACCGAACCATCGGCGAAGCAAGTGTTCACACCGCCAGGGTGATTGCTTGTCGGCGGCGAGGTTCCCCAAGGGTCGAGTCCCCAGGTATTGACGTTAGCGTTGGCACAGGCTCGTGAGTTGGGAGGCGCGATCTGATTGTAAACGGCATAGTTCACATAGGCCGGGTAGGACATGAACCAATCTCCCCGGGCGCCTCCCTGCCCCTGGGCGGTGTTAGGCAAAGTCTTACAAGCGGTAAGGATCGCCTGAATCCCGGCCGCAGTCGTGACCTTGCTTTTCAGATTGGTCAGGAAGTGAACCCGCTTCCAGTTATTGGGATTCGAATCTCCGGCCTTGACCGAGCCGGCATTCGAATGTCCGGTGAGGACTTCGCTAAACAGGGCCGTGTTGCTGGTGCCGTCGATGATGGAACTCATTTTGACGATTCCCGCGGTAGACCCTTGCCCGCCTGTTTCTGGCCAGGAAGGTGCGGTGGGTACATAGGTGCCCGAGTAGCCTGAGGTTTGATAGGCACCCCCGACATTGCCGACGTAATTGGAAAGTGAGACCCGCCGCATCGGCGCGTCCGAGGGACAGAGAAGCGACGCGATCTGCGTATTGAAGACCGTGGTGTTCATATTGTAGAGCACGCTGCCGCTACCGTTCGGATACACGGCACCGACGTTGTACGCATTCCACATCGATCCCTGTTCGATGAACTGCATCAAACTCAAGAGCCCGGTCGGTCCCCAGCCCCAGCTATCCAGAGGCGAAGGGTAGATGCAACTGGGCGCGAAGCACGCATTCGAGCTCTCATAATTGTGCATAGCCAGGCCGATCTGCTTCAAGTTGTTGATGCACTGGGCGCGTCGGGCTGCTTCGCGTGCCGACTGGACGGCCGGCAAGAGGAGGGCGATCAGTACGGCGATGATCGCAATCACAACTAAAAGCTCGATGAGCGTGAATCCTCGGGACGACTTGGATCGCATGAAATTGTCTCCCTTGCGGAAATTGAGAAATGGCGGTCCGGCTTGAGCGTGACACGGGACTTGATATCGCCGGCGGCTCTGACGATTAGAAACGAGTCGTCATCTGATGAGTTTGGGCGGATGCCCGACGACTGGAGGGAACGCCTGGGAGAGGCGGCAGAAGAGAGATTAGAACTGACGAAAGCGAGCGGATCTGGAAAGGGATGTCAGGGAATTTTCTTCGAGGCCTCTCCCTTTTTTTGGGCGGCCTTCGCCTCCGGGGAAT
>JAYVYS010000048.1:0-18275 GCA_043784005.1 Isosphaeraceae bacterium | reverse complement strand
GCTTTCTACTTCGTCAACATCCGGCGGCTCAGTTACGACGTCCAGAGCCCTTACTGGCGAAATCTCGTCAGCTTTTTGAATCTTGGAGTGACCTCTTTAATTCTCTCGACGTTCACGAGCCGGTTCATTTTCCCGATGCTCTCGCTTGAGGGCCGAAATTTCTGGGTGCTGGGCCTCCTTCCACTGGAGCGTGCGGCGATCCTCTGGGGCAAGTTTGCCTTCGCGTCAGGCATTAGCCTGGTGGCGACGGAGGCCTTGGTGATCCTGAGTGACCTCATGCTCCGCATGAGCGTTGGGATGATCGTTCTTCACATGGGGATGGTGGCGGTGCTCTGCCTGGGCCTCTCGGGCATCAGCGTCGGCCTAGGGGCAAGACTCCCCAACCTCAAGGAAAGTGACCCATCGAAGATCGCGGCGGGGTTCGGAGGAACGCTGAACCTCCTCGTGAGCCTGATCTTCATTACCTCGATCGTGACCTCGCTGGCGCTGCCCTGCCACCTCTACTTCGCCGGGCCCGAAGCCGAACAACTCGGAACCATGGCCTTCTCCGCCGAGAGGTTCCGGTTCTGGCTCACTTTGGCGATCATCGGCAGCCTGATCATCGGTTTGGTGGGCACGATCTTGCCCTTGCGGATCGGGATCAAAGCATTTCAGCACATGGAGTTCTAAAAGGCCGACTTCGGCCCGCGCGAAATGAGTTCGGCGGCAAACGCGGCATACTCGGGGGTCGCCAGCCCACGATCCAGGGTCCCGAACAGGCTGTCGAGATCCTCGCTAAAAAGCGCGATGGGGTCGAGCCACAGGCCCGGAAAGACCTCCGAACGGTAAAGTCCATCAACTCCTGGAGGCAAGGATTCGAGCTGGTCACCCCGACGAACAAACCAGTGGATCTCTTCGGGTTCGCACGTCACGACCAGATATTCGAGGACACCGCAGCGACGATAGTCTTCGAACTTCGGTCCCAGGTCGTTCGCTTTACTCGACGCGGACACCTCAACGACAAGTTCAGGTGCTCCGGCGATGAATTTGCCCTCATGGTGAGTGTGGCCGCCGTATTCGGGCTTGATCCGGAGATGAAGGTCGGGCTGCGTTTCCGAGATCGCGTCGAGAAAGACTGTAGAATCACTTCCACCCGTCAAAGCCTTGATTCTCCGGCTATAGTGACACGTCCAGCCAGCAAGGTCTCTTACGAAATCTCCGTGGGTTCTTCCGACTGGTGACGGCATGACGACGACTCCGCCTATGAGTTCGAACCTCGCTCCTGGCGGCATTGCTTCGTAGCGCTCGTGAAACGAGGCCCGATCAAGACGCTGACCTTCAATCAAAGGGGGTATCGTTTGCTTTCGAGGCAAGTCGACGGTACTCATTTTGTCACCTCCAGATCCGGGAGAGGACGGCATTTGGCCCTTTGACCAATTAAGTCTAACTTGATCGCCTAGCTGACACCATTCCGCGCTCGCCACCCATCATTAAGACTTCTCATTCCGACGGGGTTTTCAACGTAGCTTCAAGCCGCCGCAATCGAAAGGTATGGAAGACCGGACTTGCGGTTCCTCACGTCCTGTCTACAATTTCAAAGGAAACTGAAAGTCCGGAAAAGGCAAAGACATTGAGATGTTTGACCCCGGCGAACTAAGGGATGCCATGTCTGCATCGTTGCGAGTGGGGGCGGTCAGTTATCTAAACGCCAAGCCGCTGTACTACCGGCTGACCGAAATGCTTCCCAGCGTTCAACTTGAAATGGATTTGCCGAGCCGCCTAGCGGACCGTTTGGCGGAAGGGTCGCTCGATCTCGCATTAATCCCTTCCGTGGAATACTTGCGCGGTGCCATCATGGGATACGAGATTTTGCCAGGATTCGCAATTGCGGCGCGGGGGGCAGTACGAAGCGTCAAGCTCTTTAGCAGAGTCCCTTTCGTTCAGATTGAACGGCTCGCACTCGATGCCGGCTCGCGTACGAGTCAAGCCCTCACGCGGATCTGGCTTGACACCACGCATGGGGTTCGCCCACGACAGATCGAACTCTTACCGATCGGGGCTCCGGTAGAAGAGAGCACCGCCGATGCCATACTGCTGATTGGCGATCGTGCGATGACGGTTTGTTCGGAGCCGTTTCATGCGGTGGTCGACCTTGCCGAAGCCTGGAACCAGATGACGGGATTGCCTTTTGTCTTCGCACTTTGGGTGGTTCGTCGCGGGGTCGATCTGGGTGTTCTGCCTGAAGCCCTCGAACGTAGCCGTGCCGAAGGTCTCAACCATGCGGAAGAGCTCGCTGCCGAGCATGGTCCCCGACTGGGACTTGATTACGCAACCTGTTACGATTACTTGACGAAGGTTCTGTCATACGACCTGGGCGAGCAAGAGGTCGCCGGCCTGAGGCGTTTCGCCCAGATGGCCGCGCGGCTGGGGCTCGCGCCGGAAGGAGTGTCCCTTGTCTTCCACCGTCGACGCGATTTTGCGGCGCACCATTGAAGGCGAACGCCTGAGCTTTGACGATGGCGTGGCTTTGCTCCGCGATGGCGATCTGCTCCGGGTCGGAAGCGCCGCCGATGTCGTTTGCAAGACGCTTCATCCCGAGCCGTACCGCACCTACAACATCGATCGAAACATAAACTATACAAACGTTTGTGCCGCAGTTTGCGATTTCTGCGCGTTCTACCGGAAGGTTGGCGATTCGGAGTCGTACGTTCTTGACCGCGATGTCTTGCTGGAGAAGATTCGCGAGACTGTCGAGCTTGGCGGTGATCAGATCCTGATGCAGGGCGGATTGCATCCGGATCTCCCGTTCGATTGGTACGAAGAGCTCCTCCACGACATTAAAGCGAACTTCCCGCAGGTGAATATTCATGGGTTCAGTCCACCGGAGATCCATTTCTTCCACAAGAAGTTCAAGATGCCTTTACGTGAGGTCTTGCACCGCTTGAAGGAGGCGGGGCTGGGCAGCCTTCCCGGCGGTGGTGGTGAGATCTTGGTCGATCGGGTCCGAAAGGCGATGACACGCGGCAAGGTGCTCTCGGACGACTGGATAAACGTCCACAGGGTCTGGCATGAACTCGGTGGCAAGTCCACTGCCACCATGATGTTCGGGCACATCGAGACGCTTGAGGAGCGGATCCAGCACCTTGAAAGAATCCGGCAACTTCAGGACGAGACCGGCGGTCTGACGGCGTTCATTTCCTGGACCTTTCAGCCCGAAAACACAGACATGGCGGCCGTGCCCGCTGTGGGAGCGTTTGAATACTTGAAGACCCAAGCGATCTCACGGCTCTACCTCGACAATGTACCCAACATCCAGTCCTCTTGGGTAACCCAGGGGGCAAAAATCGGCCAACTCGCCCTGTTTTTCGGTGCGAACGACATGGGAAGCCTCATGATTGAAGAAAATGTGGTGTCTGCCGCGGGAACGGTTCACCGCCTCACGCTCGAACAGATCAAGAGAGCGATCCGCGAGGCCGGCTATCTCCCGCGCCAGCGAAACGTCTTCTACGATTACATCGACGCCGAACCCGCGGCGCTCGCGGCGGTCTAACGCTGTCGATTTCTCAATTCTCTCGGCGGGGAGATTTGAAACCATTCCGACGCTCCCCCCAAAAACGGTATTATGTTTCCATGGGGGGCGACCGTAGGTCGCACGTGAATCTGTCGAGACGCCTGATCCTGCCATCCTGCCCGCTCGGCGGGAATGGTGGAGAGTGCGTTTTTGAGCGGAATGGGGCGTCGCGTGATCGAAGTCGAGCATCTGTCGAAGCAGTTCCTCGACTACCAACGCGGATGGGTGCCAGCCGTATCCGACGTCAGCTTCGTCTGTCGCCCCGGCGAAATTTTTGGGCTTCTCGGCCCCAACGGGGCTGGCAAGACAACGACGTTACGAATACTCAGCACCGTCCTTAAGCCTACCGGAGGCCGAGCGAGGGTCGCGGGTTTTGACGTGATGACGGACCCCGAGCAGGTTCGCGCCCACATAGGCTATATGTCGGCGAGTACGGGAATCTACGACCGGATGTCGGCCTGGGAGCTTGTGGAATACTTCGGCCGACTCTACGGGATGCGCGGCGATGCTCTCAAGGAGCGGATGGAGACCGTTTTCGGTTGGCTCCAGATGAACGACTTCCGCGATACCTTGGGCTCGAAAATGTCGACGGGGATGCGGCAAAAGGTGTCGATCGCAAGAACGATCGTTCACGACCCGCCCGTGTTGATCTTTGACGAACCGACCTCGGGACTTGACGTGCTCGTCGCGCGAAACGTTCTCCAGCGAATCGCGGAACTGCGTGATCAAGGTAAGACGATTGTCTTTTCAACGCACGCGATGCACGAGGTGCAAAAACTCTGCACGAGCGTCGCGATCATCCATAAGGGTCGAGTACAGGAAGCGGGCCGACCCGCCGAGTTGCTTGAACGTTACAAGCAACCCGATCTGGAAGAGCTGTTCTTTTACCTTGTCGACAATGCAAGAGGGCCGGAAGAGACGGCGAAGAATCGATCCTCGTGGGATGGTTGAGAACTGAGAACGATGGAATGATGATGCTGCCCGGTCGGCGATTCCCACGCCACCGAGCCGAGAACGTTCGCACTTCGCCCTCAGCCAACCGGCCCTCAAACGTCCAACTGGGACCAAACTTCCATGCGAGTGCGCTGGTCGAACGTGCTGACGATCTTTCGACGCGAGGTACGTGACCAGTTGCGCGACCGACGCACACTGTTCATGATCTTCGTGCTGCCGATCCTGCTCTACCCGATCCTCGGGATGGGTGGCTTGAAACTGCTCGAAGCATTCGAGCAAAAGACGCGGACGGTGGTTCTGGTCGGTGCGGAATATCTACCTGACTCCCCTCCCCTTCTGAACAGTTCGAAGAACGGATTCGCTCCCGAACTCTTTAACGTCGCCGGCGATTCGGATCGCATCATGGTGAACGTGCGTGCGGCGAAAGGACAATGGCTCGACCGCAAATTTCGCGAGAAAGTGACCCGGGAAGGTGGCGTGGATGCCGTCGTGCTCCTTCCCGAGAGCTTCCGAGAGCAGATCGAACGCAAAGAAAGCCCCCAGCTCGCCATCGATTTCGACTCCGCTGACGAACAGAGCAAAAACACATTTTCAAAACTCAGCGAAGTCCTGGCGCACTGGCAAAAGTCGATCATTGATGGCCGACTCAAGAGTGACAACCTCCCCGCGTCATACACCGAGCCCCTAAAGATCAAGCCGGTGGATGTCGCGACCGAAGAGGAGGTTGGCAGCAGTGTTTGGGCCAAGATCTTCCCTTTTTTACTTGTGATGATGTCATTGACAGGCGCATTTTATCCGGCCGTGGATTTGTGCGCGGGAGAGAAAGAACGCGGCACGATGGAGACCCTGCTGATCAGCCCAGCGTCCCGGGCTGAGATCGTGCTGGGAAAGTTCTTCACCGTCCTGCTGGCCAGCATGGCCACTGCCCTTCTGAATCTTGTCAGCATGGGGTTGACCGGAATGCAAATGGCCCGGCAGTTCGGCGCGGGACCCGCTGTCAACGCCGCTGCGGGTTCGTCGCGGAAAGTGACCATGATGGCGGCACCTTCGTTCACGACGGCATTCTGGATCATTCTCCTGCTGATTCCACTCGCCGCCTTCTTTAGCGCGATCTGCCTGGCTCTGGCCGTATTGGCGCGAAGTATGAAAGAGGGGCAGTATTACATGACACCCCTCTACCTCGTCTGCATTCCTTTGATTTTTCTTACTCTGGTGCCGGGAACAGAGTTGAACCTCTTTTATAGTCTTGTGCCGATCACCGGGGTCTCGCTCTTGTTACGGGCGTTGATCCAAGGCGATTACGCCGTCGCCTGGAAGTTTTTCTTGCCCGTGCTGATCCCGACGATCGGCTACGGATTGCTCGCGCTTCGCTGGGCGATCGACCAGTTTCAACGCGAGGACGTGCTTTTCCGCGAAGCCGAGCGTTTTGACCTCCGCGTCTGGGGCAAGCACCTTCTTCGCGACAAAGAAGACACCCCGAACGGCGCTGAGGCATTATTCTGCTTTGTCCTGATGCTTGCCGTCGCGTGGTTCATGACCCAGTATCTGATGTTTTCGGGCCTGGGTTCGTCGACGGCGGGTCTCGCCGCCGCACAGGTCGCCTATGTCCTCACACCGCCTCTCGCGATGGCCTTTTTCCTGACGTCTTCTCCACGAAGAACCCTCAAGATCGCCTGGCCTGATTCCAAATTTCTCGCGATTGCGGTCGGACTTGGATTCGCCATCAACCCGCTGGTCAATGAATTGCGGCCGATCGTCGAACGCCTCTTTCCGATGTCGAGTGACCTGAAAAAGGCGCTAGAGCATATGATGGAAAGCGTTCCCGATGTCCCGACGATGCTCCTGTTGTTCGCGGTGATCCCCGCCGTCTGTGAAGAGTTGGCCTTTCGAGGGTACATTCTTTCGGGCCTGGAGCGTGGTCACTCAGCACGCACGGCGATCGTCCTTTCCGCGATCCTCTTCGGGTTCATGCATGTCTTTGTGAGCCTCTTCCAGCAGCTTTTCAACGCGACGATCCTTGGGCTGATCCTGGGATTACTCGCCGTCCGAAGCCGAAGCATTCTGCCTGGGATTGTGTTCCACCTGATCAACAACAGCCTCGGCCTCTTGATCGGCGTCTGGTTGGCGTCTCCGTCGGCAAAGACAATCGCCCCTTGGTTCTACCGCGACCCTAACCAAGGTCTTTATCATATCTGGCTGGTCGTCGTGGGATTGGTCTTTACCGTTTTGCTCCTGTCCCGATTGATCCCAACCGGCAAGTCGCGAGACCCGGTCCCTTCCGAGGTGGACTGGGCCGTGCCCTGAGAGCGGCTGTGCCGGGCCGACCTTCCGCGACGCGGTCATCACTTAACCGGCCGTCTGAGGTCGAGCCTTCCGATGCGAACCTCTAAGCTAACGCTGACCGCTCGCTATCTTTTCCCGGTCGAAGCCGCCCCGATCCCTCGCGGGTATCTTACCATCGTCGATGGGAAAATCGCGGCCATTGGCAGTTCTTTTGACGGAACCCCCGATCTCGATCTGGGTAACGTAACGATCACGCCAGGGTTCGTAAACGCACATACTCATCTGGAACTGTCACCTGTCGCTTTAAAATCCGAACGTGCCGGTGGAACAGAAGACGAGGTCGCCTGGCTTCGCCGGGTCATAGACCAACGTCGCGGATTGACACGAGAGGCGTTTCCGGCGATCGTCGCCAGAAACCTCGACGCGTGCCTTGCCGCGGGCACGACCACGCTGGCCGACACGACGACCGCGGGCTTGAGCTGGAATGCGATCGCTGCCGCCCCGGTTCGCGCCGTGGTGTTCGCCGAGGTAATCGGCCTGAAGCGCGATCGCGGGTTGCAGACACATTCCGACGCTTGGGATTGGATTTCCAAAGTCGGTCCCGCCGAACAACTCGCGGCCAATTCCCGACTCGGGATCAGTCCGCACGCTCCCTATAGCACTTCGGAATGGCTCTTCCATCGTGCGGCCGCAAGCAGGTTGCCGCTCTCCACTCACCTGGCCGAGATGCCCGAGGAACTCGAATTGCTCGAGTCGCGATCCGGTCCGCTCCGGAGATTTCTCGAAGATCTTGGTGCCTGGGACGACGATTGGGAGCCGATCGGCCCGCGCCCCGGCGACTACATCCGCAAAGGGGAGCTTCGCGACGCCGACTGGCTAGTCGCGCACGGCACTTACTTCGAGCCGTCCGATTTTTGGCAGCTTCGTCCCGAGGCCGCGCCGAACGGCCATCGAGTTGCTGTGGCGTACTGTCCGCGCACTCACGCCCGGTTCGGACACGCGCCCCACCCCTATCGCGCGATGCTCGAACGTGGCGTCGTGGTCTGCCTGGGAACCGATAGTCTGGCGTCGACTCCGACCCTGAGCATCTTCGATGAAGCCCGTTTTCTGTATCGACATGATGATCCGCCAAGTGGTCCCCTACTCCTCACCATGGCCACGCTCTTTGGAGCCTGGGCATTGCGAGCCGACACGACGACCGGGAGCCTGAAGCTCGGGAAGTCCGCCGATCTCGCGATCATCGCATTACCTGATCGCGATGACGACGACCCCCATGATTTACTCTTCGACGCGGAATCGGCGGTCGTCGGCTCGATGTTCGAAGGGGAATTCGTCACCGGTAAGTGGGTCGGACTTTAATCCGACTAGCCTTCGGTTCGAGGTCTCGTCACTCGAATCTCGTCTCCAAAATCTCGTCCGCCATCACTCCGCTCCCGGCTCCCTTCCGCCGACCCCATCCGCTTGTGTAATATTAAATTAAAACGCTCCCCGACGGCCCTGCGACCGAAGCCAGGTGGTTGCCCCGTTCGCCCCCCGGAAAGGAACTCAGCGCGGTGACACCGAAAGAGGTCTTGGCGCAAATTCGACAACGCGAGGTCACCACTGTTGACCTCCGCTTCATGGACTTCCCTGGCGTCTGGCAGCACTTCGCGATCCCCGCCGACTCGTTAACCGAGGAAACCTTTGAGGATGGCATCGGCTTTGATGGATCAAGCGTCGTCGGCTGGCGCGCGATCAACGAGGCGGATTTACTCGTCGTCCCGCAGCCGGAAACGGCCCTGATCGATCCATTCACCGCGCAGCCCACTTTGACGATGGTCTGCAACATCCAGGACCCGATCACCCAGCAAGACTACACCCGTGACCCCCGCAATATTGCCCGCAAAGCCGTCAGCTACATGCGGACCACCGGATTGGCCGACCTCGTTCGGCTCGCCCCGGAGCTTGAATTCTTCGTCTTCGACGACGTCCGCTTCGACCAGAACGGCCACGAAGCCTATTATCACGTCGACTCGGCCGAGGGTGCCTGGAATCGCGGGAGGATCGAGAAGCCGAACCTCGGGTATAAGCCCGGATCGGGTTTAGGCTACTTCCCCTGCCCTCCCACCGACAGCCTCGCCGATCTTCGCACAGAGATGTCTCAGCGCATGGCCGAATGCGGGATCTCGACATCGGCCCATTACCACGAGGTCGCGACAGGAGGCCAGTGCGAGATCGATCTCGTGCCGCAACCTTTGGTCGAAAGCGCCGACCAGGTGATGCTCGCGAAGTACATCATCCGCAACGTCGCCCGACAGCACGGCAAGACCGTGACGTTCATGCCCAAGCCACTGTACGGCGATAACGGCTCCGGCATGCACGTGCATTTCTCTTTATGGAAGGGGGAGGTGCCGCTTCTGGCGGGCACGGGCTATGCGGGGTTGAGCGACCTGGGAATGTACGCCATTGGCGGCCTGCTCAAGCACGCCCCGGCGCTCTGCGCGTTTGGAAATCCCACGACCAATAGCTATAAGCGATTGATTGAAGGATTCGAGGCTCCCACAAAGCTCAGTTACAGCCGCCGCAACCGTGCGGCAGTGGTGCGAATCCCGGTACACAGCCCGAGCCCGAAGAGCCGGCGGATCGAGTACCGGTGTCCGGATAGCGCCGCGAACCCGTATCTGCTCTTCTCCGCGATGACCATGGCGGCGCTCGACGGCATCCAGAACAAGCTTCGACCTGGCGACCCGCTGGACAAAGACATCTACGACCTTCAGCCCGAGGAGCTAGCGAACGTCCCAGGCACGCCAAAGTCGCTGGAAGCCTCACTTCAGGCCCTTCGAGACGACCATGAGTTTCTGTTACGAGGCGATGTCTTCACGTCCGACGTGATTGACACATGGATCTGGTACAAGACCACCCACGAAATCGAATCGCTCCGCGTGCGGCCGCATCCTCATGAATTCACGTTGTATTACGACGTGTGATCCAGAAGATAACCCCTACCGGGCGATCCGGACGGGACGGAGTCGAGGATCACCGAGATGGACAGACACTCGACGGTAATCGTGGCTGGGGTCCGGACGCCCATTGGTGCATTGGGCGGCACGCTGTCGACCGTCTCGGCGACTTCACTGGGAGCGATCTGTATCAGGGAGTTGCTCATAAGAGTTGGAGTTCCCGGTAGCGCGGTCGATGAGGTCATCATGGGAAACGTGGTGAGCGCGGGGCTCGGTCAAAACCCGGCGCGACAGGCCGCGATTTTCGCGGGGCTTCCCGCTTCCGTAGGTGCGACGACCGTGAACAAAGTTTGCGGCTCCGGCCTCAAGGCTGTCATGCTCGCAGACCAGGCGATTCGCCTCGGCGAGGCGTCGGTGGTGGTCGCGGGCGGGATGGAAAGCATGAGTCGCGCGCCTTACTTACTCACCAAGGCCCGCGAAGGATATCGGATGGGCAACGCCGAACTTGTTGATGCCATGATCAACGATGGTCTCTGGGACGTCTATGGCGACAAACACATGGGAACCTATGGAGACCGTTGCGCGGCCAATTTTGGATTCACCAGGCAGGCTCAAGATGACTTCGCGGTCCGCAGCCACATGCGTGCCCGCAAGGCGATCGAGGATGGCGTCTTCACCGACGAAATCGTTCCCGTGGAATCCACGATTCGCGGCAAAATCAACACCATCAGCATCGACGAAGGGCCCTCCAAATTCGACGAAATCAAGCTCCGCGCGCTCAAACCGGCTTTCAGTTCCGAGGGAACCGTGACGGCGGGAAACGCATCAAGCATCAATGACGGTGCCGCAGCATTATTGATCGCCTCGGCGGTCGCTTGTGAGCAACTCTCGTTAACGCCGTTGGCCCGGATCGTGGGGGCTTCGACGTTCAGCCAGGAACCGGAATGGTTCTCCACCGCACCGATCGGCGCGATCAAGAGATTGCTGGAAAAGATCGGCTGGAATGTGGCCTCAACAGACCTCTTCGAGGTCAACGAGGCGTTCGCGGCCGTCACGATGGCGGCCGAGCAAGAGTTAGGCATCCCCGCCGAAAAGGTGAACATCCACGGCGGCGCGGTGGCGCTCGGCCACCCGATCGGTTGTAGTGGAGCGCGGATCTTAGTAACCCTGCTCAATGGCCTGAAGCGCACCGGAGGCCGTCGCGGCATCGCCAGTCTGTGCATCGGCGGTGGCGAGGCCGTTGCCTTGGCGGTCGAGCTTCTTTGATCGGAAATCGAACAAGCCACCGGCATAGTCTCACATTTTAACGCCATTAAGGGTGATTATATCGTAATCGCTAACCGATCATCGCAATCACGAAGCAAACCTTCGTTGACCTTCACGACGGACAACGGATCAAAAAACCGCAAGCCGTCTTGACGGGCCGACGGTCATTGCATTTCCACACCCGACAAACCTCAAACCTTCTGCGCGACCATGGTCTGAGCGAACTTCTCCAGCTTCCGGGCATCAGCGTTGAACTTGCGGATACCATCGCTGAGCTTGTCGACACCCATGGGATCTTCGTTGTGTAGCCAGCGGAAGGCACTCTCGTCGAGGTGAATCTTTTTGCCGTCAGAGGCCTTGGCCCCGGCCACCGTAAGCCTCGGGCTGAGCGAATCCTGAGATGCGGCGAGCTTTTCGAGAAGGTCGGGGCTGATGGTCAGAAGGTCGCAACCGGCCAGGTGCGAAATTTGTTCGACCCTGCGGAAGCTCGCTCCCATCACCTGGGTCTTGTAGTCGAACTTTTTGTAGTAGTTATAAATTCGTGTAACCGATGTGACACCCGGGTCTTGGTCGACCGGGATCTCCGCGCCCTTTTCTTTCTTGTAGTAGTCGTAGATCCGTCCGACGAATGGCGAGATCAGAGTCACTCCCGCCTCCGCGCAAGCAACCGCCTGGGCGAAGCTGAAGAGGAGTGTCAAATTGCAGTGAATCCCTTCCTTTTCGAGCGATTCGGCCGCCTTGATCCCCTCCCAGGTGCTGGCGACTTTGATCAAGACCCGCTTGCGATCAATGCCGGAGTCTTCATAAAGCGAAATCAACCGATGTGCTTTGGCAATGGTCCGAGTGGTATCGAAGCTGAGAGACGCGTCAACCTCAGTCGAGACCCGCCCGGGCACGATCTTGAGAATCTCACATCCGAATGCGACGAAGAGTCCGTCCATGAATGCCTCAGACTGCGATGCTTGGTCGCCACCGCGCTCGGCGGCCTCGGCCAAGGCTTTTTCAACCAGGTGAGCATACTGAGGCTGTTGAGCCGCCTGAAAGAGCAGTGACGGATTCGTCGTGGCATCTTGCGGACGATACTTGGCGATCGATTCGATATCGCCCGTGTCGGCAACCACCGTCGTGAACGTCTTCAACGAGTCGAGAAGAGACATCGCGTGTTCCTTTGAGACCTAATGTTTGTCGTTTCCGCGTCTGAGAAATGGCGACCGGTGGATTATCATCTCGAAAAGGTCGTGCCACATGGACCCTGGCCGGCGCTCGATTTGACGCGACCGTTGGCGGCAAGGTGCTCCAAAACGAGGTAAACGGCCTCGGCGGATTCAGGAGCGCCGAATGCCAAGGCGATCTGGTCGGCGGTTTTGAGCTCTGAAGAGAGCACTGATGATACCTTGGATTGTAGGTTCAAGACCACCGCGGCCGCTTTCTTGCCCGCTTCGACGCCCGGCTGATGATAGGCATTGATATTCACGAGGGTCGCATAAAATCCGACAGCCCGTTCGAACAAAGCGATCAGGGCTCCAACCGTCCTCGCGTCGACTCGGGATACGCTGATCGTTACCGACTCCCGGTCGTTGGCGAAGAGGGCCTCACGCGTACCGAGGAGGAACCCATGTAGGTAGTCGCCCGGAGTCACGCCAGGTTCGACTTCCTTCCCGGAGCCGCCGTCTTCAAGGACGCGAATGAACGTGGCGAAGAAGTTGTTCACGCCGTCCCGAAGTTGCTGAACATAGGCATGCTGATCGGTCGAACCCTTGTTGCCGTATACGCTGATCCCCTGATCAACCCGCTTGCCGTCAAGGTCGAGACGCTTACCGAGTGACTCCATCACGAGTTGCTGAAGGTATCGGCTAAAAAGGATCAAGCGATCCTTATAAGGCAGGACAACCATGTCCTTGAGCCCCTTCCCCCCGGTAGCGTGATACCACATCAGGGCGAGCAGGGCGGCGGGATTCTTCAAGGTATCAGGGATGCGGGTCGCGACATCGCAGGCGGCCGCTCCCGCGAGCATGGCATCAACATCGATCCCCTGCAAAGCGCCCGGAAGGAGCCCGACAGCCGAGAGCTCGCTCGTGCGCCCGCCGACCCAGTCCCACATCGGGAACCGGGCCAGCCAGCCCTGTGATATCGCCGTCTTGTCAAGATTCGAACCTGCGCCGGTGATGGCCACCGCGTGCTTGGGAAAATCGAGCCCCTCCGCCTTGAATCCATCGGCCACCGCGAGCATCCCATTTCGCGTTTCGGGGGTGCCGCCACTCTTGCTGATCACAACGCATAGTGTTTCGCCAAGATATCCGCGCAGCCGACTCAGTTCGCGCGCAATGCCGTCGGGATCGGTGTTGTCGAGGAAATGGACGTGCATTTTATCGCCGACGGGATCACCAAGTGCGTCCGCGACGAATTCCGGCCCGAGGGCGGAACCACCGATCCCGATCGAAAGGAGTCGCGTGAACCGCTTTGCGTTCGGAGGCGAGATCGAACCGTTGTGAACTGCCGCCGCAAACGTTTTCACTGCCGCGAGAGTTTCGGCGATTTCCTTCGTTAGTGCGGGAGTCGGCGCGAGATCGGGAGCGCGAAGCCAGTAGTGGCCGACCATTCGATCTTCGTCTGGATTGGCGATCGCACCCTTTTCGAGCGCATCCATGGCCTCGTACGCCGTTTTTATCGCCGGCCTCATGGACGTAAGGAAGCCATCGTCGAATCGCATCCGGCTGATGTCGAGACTCAGGCCAACCGATTCGACGCGGCAAAGGTACGTTTGATATCGCTTCCAAAGTTCGTCGGTGTTCATGGGGGCTCTTATCTGGATTCTCTTCGAGTGCGCAACGGAGATTTCCAGATCCAGCACCTGGGTTTCTCGTCCCAAGGCCTACGGGCCCGGTATCCCACACACACTATCATCGTGACAACACTCTCCACGGTTCAACTCCCCGGTGGAGAAATCGGTTCGACCGGATCGACAAGATTCAACCGTCGCAGGTCGCCACAAGGCGTTCAATCTCGTTTCTGGTCGATTCCCAGCGTTCCAGAGTGAGTTTGAGGGCCCTTCGGGCTTCGTCGGGGTGTTGGTTCGTCCCCGCCTTTTCAACAGCGAATAAGGAATCGGCAAGGTCCGAGGCCCCAACGGTGAGGCACACCCCTCGAAGAGCATGGGCGGATTCGGTGAGGCGGTTAAGATTTGTGTCGTCAATGGCGGTCTGCAAGCGTTCAATGGTAACGGAGGCCGAGACGACGAATTGTCTCAAGACTTCATGGGCGAAAGGAACATCTCCATCGCAAACTTCGACGAGTCGACTCGCCCGAAGAAGAGTTCCTTGCATCGGTGTCGGCTTCTTCGGACGTTTCTCTTGTCGTTTCATCGCGACTTGCTCGATGACCGACGCAAGATCTTTTTGCTTGAAGGGCTTGGTGACGTAGCCATCCATACCGGCGTCGAGACATCGCCTCCGCTCCCCGTCCATGGCGTGGGCCGTAAGCGCGAAGATCGGAATGCGCGGTGAGCCCGCGGCCATCTCAAGCCTGCGAATTTCCGCGGTTGCCTCAAGTCCGTCGCGTCCGGGCATCTGTACGTCCATGAAGATCAGGTCATAGCCGCCGCGGGCGAATGCTTCAATCGCATTCCCGCCGTCATTTACCACGTCGACGCTGACCCCCAGCTTCTCGATGAGTCGCAAGGCAACTTTTCGGTTGACTTCCTGGTCCTCGGCCACCAACACTCGGAACGTCTTGGATTCCATGGGATCGCTGGTTGCTTCACGTCGCGGGATCAGGAAATCTTTGGCTGCTTCCCCGGGGATCGCTCTGGCGACAGCCTGGCGAAGTTGAGCCATACGGACGGGCTTGGTGAGGGTGGCATCGAACCATTCCGTCGTCCCGGTGATTTCGGTCCCGCGCGACTGGGTTGAACGTAAGAGCACAAGGGCCGGGGACGGGGGCCGCTTCGTTTTGATCAGGCTCGCCGTCGGCTCTCCGTCCAACTCAATCATCGCACGATCCAGAAAAATGAGGTCGAAGGGTTGGGATGAGATTTGTGCTTCGACCACCTCAATCACCTCGCTCGCGGAATTCACTCCTTGCACCAAACAGCCCCAGGCTTGGAGGTAGCCGCTAATAATCTTCCTGCTGGTGATTTCCTTGTCGGCGATCAGTACGCGCAATCCTTCCAGGCCGCTGGGTGCCGCGGAACGAACGGAGTTGAGGAGAGCATCGGGGGCGATTCTTAATGTCAGGTCGATCCAGATCAGGCTTCCCTTACCAGGGGCGCTGATCAGGCCGACCACGCCGCCCATCAATTGCGCAAGCTGGCGGCAGATCGCCAACCCGAGCCCCGTTCCTCCGAATCGCCGATTCGTACTCGCGTCCGCTTGCGTGAAAGTCTCGAAAACCGCCTCTTGCTTGTCCTGCGGGATTCCAATTCCTGTGTCGCGGACGGAGAGGCGGACCGTGACGCGGTCTCTCGCGAGCTTCGTCACCTCGGCGGAGAGGACGACTTCTCCGCTTTCCGTAAACTTCACCGCGTTGCCGGCGAAATTCGTCAGCACCTGACGAATTCGGATCGGGTCGCCGATCAGCGCGGCCGGGAAATTCGGAGGAATCCAGCAATAAATTTCCAGGCCTTTTCGATGGGCGCCGGGAGCGAGTAAATCCGTGACCTCCTCAATGATCGTCCTTAGATTGAGGTCGATCGCCTCCATCGTCATCTTGCCGGCATCGATCTTGGAGAGGTCGAGGATATCGTTGATGATAGTAAGCAGCGCATCGGCGCTGTTTCGGATGGTCTCCGCGTAGTCGCGCTGATCGTGGTCGAGCGGGGTGTCGAGGAGGACCTCGGTCATCCCGATGATCCCGTTCATCGGAGTCCGGATCTCGTGACTCATGTTGGCGAGGAAGTCGGTCTTGGCTCGACCGGCCGCCTCGGCGGAGTCTCGGGCGGCGCTCAAGCTCTCCGCCATTTGCTTGTGCTCGGAAATGTCTCGCATGATGGTGGACAAATACTCGACCGGACCGTTTTTCGGGCGGTGAGCGATGACCACCTGAGAGACCGGAATCTCAATCCCCTGGCGGAGAAACGAAGTCTCTCCCGTCCATATCTCCTCGCGAAGCGCACAGGGGATGGCGACCTCGAAGATCCGCCGAGTCGCCCAATCGGGCTGAAAGTCGCCAATTCCGAGATCAGTGATCGGGTCGGTTTCCCGTAGCCCCACCGCCGCGCGGACGGACCGGTTCACATAGAGAAGGCGTCCATGGACGTCCATCATCGTGATGAAGTCAGTGGTCGCCTCAAGGATCGCCATGAGCCGCGCGCGATCCTCATCGTCGCGCTTGCGTTGCGTCAGGTCGCCAGCGATTCCGAGGAAGCCCGTCACGACGCCCGAAGCATCCCGCATCGCACTGATCGAAAGGTGAACCGGAAAACGGGTCCGGTCTTTGCGGACATAGGTCCATTCGCGTTCCTCAATCCCTCCACGAAGCGTCTTGGCGACGAACACCCCAATGCCCGGCTCGATCTGACAACAAAGCTCGCTCGACAACTCCGCGGCCCGTGCCTCGACTTCCTCCGCGACATGGATTAACAACGGGGAAGTCTGTCCCACCACCTCGCTTGAAGAGTAACCCAGCCAGGCTTCCGCGGTGGAGTTGAAAGAACGGATCGTCCCTTGCTCATCGGTGGAAATGATCGAAAAGTTCGCGCATTCGATGATCGCCTTGCGAAGGCTGGTTTCCTCGCGCAACGCATCTTCCGCACGTTTCCGGGCGGTGATGTCCTCGATCAGTGAGACGAAGTGCAGAGGTTTTCCGTTCGCATCCCGAACGATTGAGACGCTCAGAATGATCCAGATGATATGTCCGAGTTTGTGAAGGTATCGCTTCTCCATGTCGTACGAAAAAATCTCCCCCGAGAGCGTTTTCCCCAAAAGTCCAAGGTCTGTATCGAGATCATCGGGATGGGTCACCGCCTGAAAATTGGTGGCGAGAAGTTCCGCTTCTGCATAACCGATCAGGGCGCAAAGCGAGTGGTTCACCATCAGCCAACGACCATCGGTGCCGACCAGCGCCATCCCGATTGAAGCTGCGTCGAAGGCTCCCCGAAAGCGCTGTTCGCTTTCACGCAGACCCTCCTCGGCGCGTCGACGGTCGTCGATATCCGTCAGGCAACCGTGCCAGCGCTCGATCCTACCGTGGTTGTCTTTGACCGCCACCGCTCGACAAAACTGCCAGCGATAGACACCGTCTATTCGCTTCAATCGGAATTCGCTTTCAAACGCCTCTTCCGCGTTAAGCGAATTCTGGGCGGCGGCGAAAACCTTCGAAAAGTCGTCGGGGTGCATCACGCGCCGCCATGACGACCACTTCAGACCGACAACGGCATCGATCCCCGTGAACTGTTCCCAGCGCCGATTCAACGACTCCAGCCGTCCCGTCGGACCCGCCGACCAGACGATCTGCGGCATTGCGTCGGCGAGGTTGCGGACCTCGGCCTTGCTGCGTCGAAGGTGGGCCTGAGCGGCTTGGCGCTCCGTCAATTCCACCCTAAGCTCGATCTCTGTCACCGTTGCGGCGGCAAGGTCGTCGAGCAGCTCAAGGTCATCCTGGGACCATTTCCGAGGAACGCCATCAATGACGCAGAGCGCACCGAGCGCATCGCCGTTCAACGCGATCAAGGGAATTCCAAGATAGGCTACAACTCCAAGCTCTTCGATCGCCAAATTGCCTTGGACTCGTGGATCCGTTCGAGCGTCGGACACCAGCAGTGGTAGTAACGTCTCCACGACAATCGCACAGAACGAATGCGTCAGAGGTGTCTGCCGTAACGAACGCCAAGGTTCCCGTAAGCCGACACCGCTCTTGAAGAACTGACGATCTTGGTCGACCAGGGAGATCAATGCGACGGGAGCCGCGAGGATTCGGCTCGCAAGTCGAGTGAAACGGTCAAACGCGGCTTCGGCGGGACTATCGAGAAGTCCCGTACGATAAAGCGCCGAGAGGCGTTTGGGGTCGCTCAGAGCCTTGTGTCTGTCTTCATCCATCACCACACCCAACCCTACTTTCCGTTGACGGCTTGCGTGGTTATCCTGGACCTCGAAGACTTTCTCAAGACATGATCGCCCCTCGGAAAGCGATTCATTTGTTTCGCGGTCTTCGCTCCGTTGCGCGGAACTCCTTCACTGATCTAGTACAAATGTGGGCGGCCGGGGTGCGGCATGGTCAAAGGGTCGAATAAGGAACTGGTCGAGAATAACTTCCCGATTTCGCTGAAGCTCATGATGGTTGGCTGGCGT
>JAYVYS010000047.1:0-4982 GCA_043784005.1 Isosphaeraceae bacterium | reverse complement strand
TGACGTCGTTCGGCGTTTGAACCAGTTGGATTCAAGGCAATTTCGCAAAAGCGAGCGGGCACGATGAAGGCGCGCCCATAAGTTCACATCAGTGATCCTGAGGGTTTGCCGCACCTCGGCGGAATCCAAGCCATCCAGCTCCCGGAGAATAAAGGCGTCCGCAAGCCCTTCGGGGAGCTTGGAGAGACACCGACCGAAGGCTTCCCAGAATTCCCGCGTTTCGAGATGACGGCTGGGTTCACCCCCCCATGCGGCCGGACCGGTCTTCCAGTGTCCCCGACGATCAAAGGCGGAATCGACCGCCCCCTTCGCGACGACACCGTTAACCAATGCCTGATGTCGGCCCGTCCTGCGGAAATGATCGACGATCTTGTGCTTCAAGATTCCCACGAGCCAGGTCCGTTCGCTGGAACGACCGGCAAAAGTCTCCCGGCTCCGAAGTGCTTCGAGGAAGGTCTCTTGAACGAGGTCCGCCGCGAGATCCGGCGAGCGCAATCGCAGCATCGCATGGCGATAGAGAGTGTCGCCGTGTCGGTCTACCCAATCTTCCGGATCGCCCGTCTGATCGTCGCTCATTGAGTCGCACTGCTCGTCACCTGTCCGCCCGGTCCAGATCCGTAGATGAATTTGTCGCTCGACTCCTCGATTTCCTGACAGGTCGTGTCAGGATTTCTCCACGAAGCCGACTAGCCTTATGATCGGATGGTGGGAAACGACGGATCAAATTTGGCGAGGAAGCTTTCATGAGTCATCGTGAGTGGAAGATGTCGGTCCTGTCAATCGTGTTCGCCCTTGTCGCTCAATATTCCAGCGCGGAGGACCCCCCCCGGAAAATTCTCGTTGAGCTGTATTCGTCGCAGGGGTGTGACTCATGCCCTCCCGCTTCCGACCTCCTTGGCAAGCTTGCCAAGTTGGGTTACGGACCCGACCGGATCGTTCCCATTAATTTTCATGTCGACTATTTCAACAACCCCTGGGTCGATCCGTTTTCCGAAGCGGAGTACAGCCGTCGCCAACTCTCCTATAACGACGTTCTCAAACGTGACGACCTGTATTTCACACCCTTGATGATGGTCGACGGCCGTTATCCGCTCCTTGGCTCGGACCGTTCAAAAGCCTTGGCCGCGCTGGAACGGGCCAAGAAGGAAGAGCCCGGGGTGAAGCTTGAGATCACCCTTAACGGTGCCGACCGTCGGAAAACCCTTTCCGTGAAAATCGCCGCGAGATCGGACACGGTGGTGGGCCGCGAGCTATTGATCGGGATGGCCTTGACGGAAAACCCGGTCTCCACCAAGGTCCCTTCGGGCGAAAACGCGGGTAAAACATTGGTTGAGCACCATGTCGCCCGAAAGTTCGACCACAAGACGATCAAGCTCAAACAGAAGGACTCCCAGAGCCTATCGTTTCCCCTCGAACTGACGGAAGGGTGGGAGCCGGAACGGTTCCGCGTGACGGTCTTCGCCCAGGATCGATTGAACGGCAAGATCTATCAAGCGGACTCGATCGCGTGGGTCGCGCCGCGAATGCCGGGGCCGAGTGCCGAACGTACCAGCGGTATTGATCGCACGATCGCGAAGCGTCGGGTGAGACATGCCGCGAACCACGCCGTGTCAGATATCTCCGCAATGCTCGGGATGATGAACTCGCAAAGCGCTTCGACAACGACATCCGACCCCGCCGCCGATTTGATCAACTGTTCCGACTGTGGTACGTCGTTCACCGTTCAGAGCTTCTTCGGTTTGCCGCCAGGAATGATCATACCCGCAGACTTGCGAATCTGGATCCCTCCCAGCTTTGTCTGTTGAAGCGGGTGAGGCAACCCGGCGTGCCCGGGGTTTTGAGCCCGGGCCATGTTCGGGGATACGGCGGACGGTGGACGAACGTAAAAAAGAGGAGGAGATTCTTTACACCAGAGAGGAAGGAAAAGAAACCCGCCGAATCCGGTCTTTTTCGGTGATCAACCGGCCATTATCGCACGCACGATCGTGCGTCATCGGGGTAGGGCGACGCATTTCCCCCATAATCCGACACATGCCGATTCCATACATAAATCTCACGAAGGCCGATTTCTCTGGGAAATAAAGTAGATACCGGCGTATGTAGCGAAATGGGTTTTTGTAGTCGATGCGTGATCCTGAGCGGATAGCGCCGTAAGGGTCATCGTACTGTTCGATTAAAAAATGAAACCTATAGAATGCGAAGAATGCGGCACGTTTCCTCGTAGCTGAGTTCCAGTTCGAGCGGGACCGCGAGATTTTCGGCAAGCCAGAGCAGTAGCGTCGGCAACGGTTGGCCGAGCGTAAGAGGATAACTCCAGGTCTCAAGCTGCCAAGCGTCACCGGCCCTCGCCCAGCGGCAGGAAGCGGCGTGGAGAGGAGAAGGCTCATTTATCAAGGATGGGTCGGTCTGGCCCAGACGTTCGAGCAGGTCGCCATATAAGTTGGAAACGCGTGTCGTCACGAGATCCACAATCACGACACAGACTTGCTTCTGTATCATTGAGGCGCACTTGGCGACGAAGGCGCGACGGTGCTCGGGTCGATCCTTGTTGGCAGGGCTGACGATCGCGATCGCGGCAACCAGCCGACGTCGTGAGTTGGCGTCGTAGACGCGTACCTCGTACTCGTCCATAAAAGGGAGGTCGGTCGTGATGGCGAGAGTGGGCCGCGACGGTGACCAGATCGCTGTGGCGGTCCCACCTTCGTTGCCCGTCGCGCCTGCGGAAAGGGAATCACGCTCCTCGTCCTCGAAGGTCGCCACGTCGACCTCAATGGACAACCCCAGATGGACCTGCGGCTCGGCCACGTAGCGTTGAGGAAGCTTCCGATTGAGCGCCTCGACGATCTTCATAGGCCAACCACCGTGAAGACAATCCCACGATCTTCGGTCACTGAGCGGCGGGCGGAAGTGATCACGCAACGGCATGACGGAACTCCGGGGCGAACGAAAGCGACCAGCTTCCCTCAGATCCAGAGTAACTAAAGTCCGACGCGGCTCCCATCCTATCGTTCGATTCACTCGAGCGCTATGAAGGCTCACTATCCCCGGGCCTCGCCCTGGACGATGCCGCATGGTCTCGTCCGTTTCCTCCGCCCCCAAATCATTGACATCTCAGACGCTCGAAGGCGAGAGAGAGTCGAGAAGCTCGACTTGAGACTCCCCCCGTCCGTGAGCTAGCATGTAGTATCTTCGCGCGCCCGCGTGGAGAGACGCCCCGGCGCGTCGAGAACGGCCGCGATGCTTGCGAGCGAGAGCGAGACCCTCTGTAATGACCACCGGCAACACCCAGACCAAAGGGATCATCCTCGCGGGAGGTGCGGGCACTCGCCTTTATCCCATCACCAAAGCCATCAGCAAGCAGCTCTTGCCGATCTACGACAAGCCGATGATCTATTATCCGCTCTCCGCTTTGATGCTCGCGGGGATTCGAGACATCCTCTTGATCTCGACCCCCACCGACATCGGCGGCTTCGAACGGGTTCTCGGCGATGGCAGCCAGATCGGGATCTCGATCACTTATGCCATCCAGCCCAACCCCGGCGGATTGGCGCAGGCTTTCATCATCGGACGTGAATTTGTCGGTTCGTCGAAGTCCGCGCTGATCCTCGGCGACAATATCTTCTACGGCCAAGGGTTTCAGGGGATGCTGTCACGCGCTCGTACCCGGGACACAGGCGCGACGGTGTTCGCCTATCCGGTGAAAGATCCCGAGCGCTACGGCGTCGTTGAGTTCGATAAGGCGTCTCGTGCGGTCTCCATTGAAGAAAAGCCTGCGAAACCGCGCTCGAATTTCGCGGTCACCGGTCTCTATTTTTACGACGCCCAGGTTATCGACATCGCCGCGAACTTGAAGCCCTCGCCTCGTGGCGAGCTGGAAATCACCGACGTGAACCGCGAGTATCTTCGACGCGGTCTACTCAACGTCGAATGCTTTAGCAGAGGTTTCGCCTGGCTTGACACCGGAACAACCGAGTCACTTCTTCAAGCCGGAAATTTCGTCGAGACGATCGAGCATCGTCAAGGGCTCAAGATCGCCTGCATTGAGGAAGTCGCCTACCGGATGGGATTTATCGACGCCGCCCAACTCGAAAAAATCGCGGTGCTTTTCCCGAATGACTATGGACAGTATTTGAAGACGGTTTTAAACGACCCGTACTCGCCGGGCACCGAAGGCTGAGGAGCGGGGTGTGAGTAGCAATGGAACAGAAAACCGGCGTAAGGTTTGTTATGCCGCCAGGTCATCCACTTCCTTGGGTTCGCGTAGCGGTCACAGTCGGCCCTGCCGAATCGATTCATTCAAGGCAAACTCGTATCGGCCGAGCACGTTGATGTGGTCGAGCAGCAGCGGTGAGAGTCGTTGAACGTCTTCCGGCTGCACCACCACGTCCGGGGTGCCAACCTTGGCCAAGGCGGCGTCCAGATAGCGGGTGTTCCAGAGCACCACCGCGTTGACCACCAGGCCTAACGCTCCCAATTGGTCTTCCTGCCCTTCGCGGTAGCGTTGCCGAAGTTCGCCCCTCTGGCCGTGGAAGATTGCTCGCGCCACGGCGTGTCGGCTCTCACCCCGGTTGAGCTGGGTGAGGATGCGACGACGATATGCCTCGTCGTCCAGGTAGTTCAGCAGGGAGAGCGTCTTGGCCACGCGGCCCAGTTCACCAATGGCCCGGCCCAGCGTTGAGGGCCGCCCGCCGCCCTGCAACCCTCGGATCAACTCCGAGTGATCAGCGACAATTAGAATTCCCGGTCGTGTTGCCTCACTCGAAAATGTTACTGAGTGGTAATCGCCTATGGGTTCTGAACTGTGTGATTCTGGCCCTCGGACGGACTCACTCGACCGAACCGCAGATCACTCTCCCTCAAGGTCTTCTGCGCTGCTGACTCGTTCAGAGAGAGGCGACAATTTCTTGCTCGAATCGAGATTTCGGTAACATTTGGGTGAGGCAACGACCTCGTTTCGGTAACAAAAACAGTGAGTCAACGCG
>JAYVYS010000046.1:0-7694 GCA_043784005.1 Isosphaeraceae bacterium | reverse complement strand
TGCCGGGCTGGCTCTGTCCCTGGTCCAGATCGTCATGCATCTGGACCGGATCGGCCGGCTCTACGACACGTTGGGCGCTGACCCTGTCGGCGTGGGCCGTTTAGGATTGTTAGGACCATTGGGAATTGGCGAGACCGGGGTTAAGGGTGCAGGCAAAGGAGGAGTGTACGGGTGCGGCCCATTTCAGTTCGAGCTCGATTTCCTTTCCGTCACGCGAGATGAGCACTTTCTTTTTCGGTTCGCCCGCGCTCAAGGCGCGTGCCATTTCGATCCGATCGCTGACTTTCGCTCCCTCAATCTTGAGGATCACGTCCCCCTCTTTCATCCCGGCACGTTCGGCGGCACCGTCGGGAATCACTTCGGTCACGGCCATCCCGTCTAGCTGAATGCCCATTGTCCGCCGATTGCCGAAACCACCCGGCGCGCGAAGCTTTTCGCGAGAGAGCAAGTGGTCAAGCTCCGCGACACCGTGCGCCGCCAGCGCGATGACCAACGCCGAGTGCTTCTGGTATTCCGGGATGGCCATCTCGTAGGTGTCGAACTGGGTGTGATGCGTCTTGGTGTAGACGGCCTTGCCCGCCTGTCCCCAGAAGAATCCAGGCACATTTTGAGAAAGGAACGAAGCATGATCGCTTCCAAAGCCACCGAGGCCGGGAACTTTTTTGACCTCGAACGGGAACTTGGAGTCGAGCCCGACCACCGCCGCGAAGACCAGTTGCAGGTCGCTCTGCATCGCCTCGGTACCGCCGATCCCGGAGAGGTAATTCGTGCCGCCGTCGTGGACGAATACCGCGGAGATCCTGGGCATGAGTTCCGGATGCGCCTTGGTATAGGCCGCCGATCCGAGCAGGCCTTGTTCCTCGCCGCTCCAGAGCATGAATCGAATCGTCCGTTTGGGCTTCACGCCCGACTTCATCAAGATCCTCGCGGCTTCGAGGGCGGTCGAGCACCCCGTGCCGTTGTCGGTCGCGCCGGTGGCTCCGTCCCATGAATCAAGATGTCCGCCAACAATCACGTATTCATCGGGCGTCTCGCTCCCCGGGATATCGGCGACCACGTTATAGAGAGGAATCGGGCCTTTCTTGAAATAGTTGCGGATGTCGAATTCGAGGACGACCGGCTTATCGGCTTTGAGCCAGGCGACGATCTCGTCAAACTGCTTTTGAAGGAGCCGGAGCGAGGGAAGGGTCGGAAGCTTGTCCCAGGAGACCCGCGAGCTGCCGTCGGTGATGACCAGATCGCCTCGACCGGGTCGAATCATGCCTGCGGCACCGCTTTTCTGAGCGATCTCGCCGAGCGCCTTGATGAACGTCGAATCGCGAGGTCCACCATTGGCTGCGCTCGCCAAGATGATCCACGCGCCAGGGATCTGATCCTTGACCTTCTCGAGGTCCTCCGCGTTCTTGGGCGCGAGGATCGCTTTACCGTTCACCAGGCCCTTCGTTCCCGCGGACCACGACGGCGTGATGAATTCCAACGTCCGCGCCTCGGGCGTGATCACTTTGCCCGACCAGGGGCCGCGATTGAATCCGACGGGGAACTCGCCCCAACGTTCGAGCTTGGCGTCCTTCAGACCGAACTCCGCGAATTTATCGCGCGCCCATTCCGAAGCGATTTGAAGACCGTCGGACGACGTCAAGCGCGGGCCGATCCGGTTGGTGAGGACATCAAGATGATCCATCACCTGACTCTCGCCCTTTCCCGCCGCGATAATCTTGTCGACTTCTTCTTGCTTCGAGGCCCCTATTGAGGCAACGACTATGACGAGGAGAAATGGACGAATCATCCGAAATGCTCCAGAAGATAAACCGCAGAGATCGCAGAGAACGCAGAGAGGAAGAAGAGAGAGAGAATGCGAGAGAGAGAATCATTGGTCAGGGATGATCGAGATCCGGAGGCGGGTAGTTCATCACGAGGCGTTTCAGCCCTTGGGTGAGCTGGCGGACGTTGAAGTTGATCAGAAGTCCGACGGTGCATCCGGACAATTTGAGATAACTCATCAGTTGGGCTTCGTGCAAGGGGGTAATCAGTTCGACCGTCTTTAATTCGACAACGACAAGTTTCTGCACGAAGAGGTCGAGGCGATAACCGCAATCAAGATGTTGTCCACGATAAACTACAGGCAAGGGCAATTGTCGCTCCACGCTCAGCCCGCGTTCCCCCAACTCGAAGGCGAGACACGCCTGATAGGCCGACTCAAGCAATCCCGGCCCCAACTCCCGATGCACGGCGATCGCAGCGCCGATGATCGCTTCAGTCACCAGATCGACGTGCATCACTCTGAAACCTCGCCACAAATCTTCAATCGAGATTCTCCCGCTGTTTCTGTCTTTTTTTCATTCTCTCTCTCTCTCTTCCCAACTCTCTGCGATCTCCGCGGTTAATCGCATTCCATCAACTCATTCGATCTCTCCGGTTCATCGCATTCAAACCTGCCCCGGATAGCGCTGTTTCAACGATTCCAGCAGGGCCGAGAGCTTCTTTCGCCCCGCGACTTCCACTAATGCAGGCAGATGCTCCTCCACCGGCACTCCGTTCAAGTCGCCCGAGGTGTGCAGATCGATCGCCTGCGTGAGGGCTTCAAGGCCAAGTTGGGGGTCGGGCTCGCCCTTGGCGTTCTTGATCGAATTGATTGCCGAGCCAGCCAGGAATAGTACGTTCCGGACCGTGCCGCGGGCTTCCAGATCCTGAAGGTTCAAGATGATGTTGCCCTGGTCGAGGCCTCCCGCGCGCGTGATCATCGTGGGTCGAATTCCGGCGACGGGACGTGTCAAAGCGTGTTCGCTCGCTTCCCATTCTTGACCATAGGGGCGGATGAAGGGAGCGCCTTGCTTCACGGGGGCGGTCTGTCGGAAATCGATCCCGTCGAGCCGCGCCAGGAAGTCGACAACCTCGCGCCAGATCGATCGCGTATAGACGCCGATTCCCGCATTGTGGCCATAGATCGCGGGAGGAGTGGCGAGGTGCTTGGTCGCCTCGCGAACGGCCCGAACAGTCCCGCCCGCATACGTCTGGCTGAACATCACGCCGGTCGCGCCGGCATCGAGAACGGCCATCACCGTGTTGACGACTTCATCGGGCGCGCCGGTGACATGCGGAGCGTAAACCAGTCCCAGTCCTCCGCGATTCGACTTCACACGTTCGATGGCCTTGATCGCGCGTCTGGTCCGCTCGGCCACGGGTGAGTAGTCGAGGTTGGGATAGAGGTCTTCATCCTCCTTGATGAACATAAGAAGAGGACTGCCGGCAACTTCGCCGACGAGTCTCTCGACGTCATCGGGAGTGATCCCGGCCGTTGGCTTGAGGATCGTGCCGAAGGCGGGCTGGTCGGCGGCGAAGCCGGTCTTCTCGCGGATCTCGATCGGGCCATAGGCGGGACCGGGGAACGTCTTCAAAACGTCGTCAGGCATCGTCAGGGCGACGAGGCGGGCGTCCTGATTCTCGTACATGTCGAAGATAACCGCACCCGCGGCGGTGTGAAGGATGTCGCAGGACGTCACCCGTCCATCGGGCTGCCGCATCATCTTGCACGGAAACGCGACATGCAGGATGCCGATCTTTCCGGTGGCGTCAAACGGGTCGGCCCCGGCCTGTTTGGCTGTGCAGGCTTCGAGGAGCGAACCCTTGGGAGGGTGCTTGATCCCGCTGGTGGCGTGATAGGCGATCTCGGCGACCGCCTTTTCGAGCTTGAGAGTCCGGAAAGCGAAGAAGTAAGTCGCGACGATATGATCGGGAACACTCGGCGGCGGGTTCTCGGCGAGCCGATCGGAGACCACCTTGCGGAGGAGAACCTCGCGCGCGTCGAAATCATGCCAAAGCTGTTCGATTGTCGCGGCATTCACAATTTTCAACACGCGTTGACCCTCGACAAGAAGTTCAACCCCTCGAATCGATCGAAAAACGCGGGGGAGGGGTCGCCCCCGCATGCGGCATCAAGATACACGCCGGAGCGTCGGATTGCACCCGGATGCTTGCCCAACGGCGAGCCGGGGCCTTCGCTGCCTCGCAACTTGATCTTCCCAAAAAACGGGAGGACCGCGACAATCCCGGCCCGCGTCTCCGTAATCCTTGGGGATCAGTCCTCGACGGTGAAGCGCCAGGAAGGGGAGGTTGGGTCATGGATATGGCCGGACGAATTCGCGAGAGCGTGGTGATTTTGACCCTGAGCGCGACGGGCGTCGCCCTTGTGCCGCCAGGGGCGCTTGCTCAGGTTCGTGAACGTGACGTGACCATCACCGGTCCACGAGGCCGAACCGTTGAACGGCATCTGGAAAGTCGCATGGGTCCGAACGGGTTGACGCGTGAAGCGACCATCACCCGGCCCGGCGGAACCTTTCACAGCGAGTCTCATTTCGGCGGACCGCCCCCCTTCGTTCCTGGACCCCGTCGCGACGTCATTGTCGAACGGAATGTCTTTGTGAATGGGGGAAATCCGGGGATTAGCCCGTGGGCGAGCTTCGGCCTGGGTGCCGCGCTGGGAACAGGTGCCGGGGTCTTGCTGGACCGGACCGTGCTGGCTCCGCCGCCGCCCGTTTATTTCGCGCCTCCGGTCTATTTCGCCCCGCAACCGCCTCCGACGGTGATCTACAACGCTCCTGTCCCTTATCTGCCCGCGCCTCCGGCTCAGACGATCGTGGTTGACCCGGTCGCCCAGCAAATCGCCAGGCTAACCAGCCATTACGCGCCGAGCCGTCGTGAGGCGTCCGCCGTGCTTGGACGCTTGGGAGACGCCCACGCCGTCCCGGCGCTCGTCGAGCGGCTCAAGCTCGACACCGATAAATCCGTAAGGATCACCGCCGCGCAGTCGCTCGCACAGATCGGCGACCCGAAGGCGTCGATTTTCCTCGAACGCGCGTCGATCTATGACAAGAAACAAGAAGTACGCGACGCCGCCGCCGCAGCGCTTGCGAGGATGCCTCGCGAGGTCATTCAGCCACCGCGTGCCTCGGCCTTTCCGGGACTCTCTTCGTCAATCAACAGGAACCCCGGCCCGGGGATTTCAGTCCCCGCTCTGGAAAACACCGAACACGTGCCGCCGCCGCCCGCCCCTGCGACCGGTCCCGGGCGCTGACGCGGTCCACCATCGCCTGTCGTGAGATTCCGAAGCCCGGTTGAAAAAAACCGGGTTTGTTCGTGCGCCCGGAGCGTTTTGAGCGTCGCCTTGTTAAACTTCCTGAGTCGCGTGCCGATCGACACGGACGATCTCAGGGAGACTTTCCGATGTCCCGCGTCTTCGCTACCTTGCGATCTCCTCGCCTCGTCGCACTCACCGCGTCGTTCGCGCTCCTGATCTCGCTTACGACGACAGGCCTTGGGCAGCAGGCCAAAACCCCCGCGAAGGAAAAGAGCCGACCTAAAGTCGACTCTCACGACATCAATGCCCAGTTCGCCGATCCGGACGTGAAAGCGTTTGTGAAGCGATTTGAAACCGAGGATCGCGAGGTCTACACTCAGCGCGCGAACATTGTCCGCGCCCTGGCGATCAAGCCCGGCTCGTCGGTGGCGGACATCGGCGCGGGAACCGGGCTGTTCACACGCCTGATCGCCAAGGAAGTGGGCTCGGAAGGTCGCGTATACGCTGTGGATATTTCTCCGGGGTTCTTGAAGTACATCGGGGAAGAGTCGAAACGATTGAACCAGAAACAGGTTCGCACGATCAAAGCGTCCCAGGAGACGACCGGCTTGGCGGCGAATTCCGTCGACCTCGCGTTCATGTGCGACGTCTATCACCATCTCGAACGTCCGGTCAATTCGCTTCGCTCGATCCACGACGCCCTCAAAAAAGATGGGGAGCTTGTCGTGATCGAGTTCGACCGTGTTCAGGGCAAAAGCACCGAATTCGTCTTGAAGCATGTCCGGGCCGACAAAGCTCAGTTCACTAAAGAGATCCAGTCGGCCGGATTCATGCTTCTTCCCACCCCGAACGCCCCGCGATTGAGCGAAAATTTCTTTCTTCGGTTCCGTAAAATCGACCGTGCTCCCACGGGTCCGGAAGGGCCGGTGGGAGAGTAATCAAGAAATCCCTCTCACACGTAAAAGCTTATCTATCAAAGGGAGTCTGTGATGGTCGAATCGAAGTCGTCCGCATCCATGCCCGCCGAGTTCGGTCTGGCTACCGCCACCTTCGTGATCGTGGCGAGCATGGTCGGCGTGGGGGTCCTGACGACTTCGGGCTACACGGTCTACTTCGTCGGCAGCAACCAGTTGATGCTGATCCTCTGGGTACTGGGCGGGATCGTGGCGGCGTGTGGTGCCTTGACGCTCTGCGAGTTGTCGAGCGCGATGCCGCATACCGGCGGAGATTACATCTATTTGAAGGCGGCTTACGGACCTCTCGTCGCCTTTCTCTCAGGCTGGGTTTCGTTCCTGATCGGCTTTGGAGCCCCGAGCGCCACCGCCGCGATCGGCTCGGCCACGTATTTGACCACTCCCCTCGCGCTTGACCCTTCGAACGCCTTGATCATTCACCGCTCGATCGCCACGGCATTGATTCTGATGTTCGCCCTGATCCACACGTGGGGACGCAAGCAAACCGCCTATGTGCAAGGCTGGATCACCGCGCTGAAACTGCTTCTGCTCGTTCTGTTCATGGTCGCGGGACTGATCGCGGGCCGCGGGAATTTCTCTCACCTGGCGGACCGGCCCCCCATCGACGTTAACTTGCTCAAGTCGATGATGTTTTCACTTGTATTCATCTCTTACGCCTACATCGGCTGGAATGCGGCCTCGTACATGGCGGCGGAGTTCGTCGAGCCTCAAAAACTCCTTCCGCGGGCCATCCTTCTGGGAACTCTCGGGGTCACGGCGCTCTACCTGGGTTTGAACCTTGTCTATGCCCTGGCACTCTCGGCGGGTGATATCCGATCCATCGCGAACGACCCTGCCAACCCATTGAAAGAGAATGCTCTCGCCCCTATCGCCGACCTTGCCGCTCGCCGGCTTTTCGGGGCGGGCTGGTCGGCACCACTTTCCGTGGCGGTCGGTCTGATGCTGTTGTCCTCGCTCAGCGCGTATCTATTGACGGGCCCTCGGGTGATCTATGCGATGGCCGTCTCCGGGCACTTTCCCGCCATCGCAGGACGCCTCACGAAGCGATCGGGAACCCCCGGCATGGCGAGCTTCCTTCAAACCGCCGTCACCCTCGCGTTCGTCTGGATCGGCACCCTGGCGAGTCTCGTCGAATACGCCACTGTGGGTCTCTCGATCTTCTCCATGCTCGCCGTGGGTGCGATCTTCGTCTTGCGGTCGACTCAGCCCGACTTGCCTCGACCGTTCCGAACGCCCGGATACCCTTTCACGCCTGCCTTGTACCTCATCCTGACCGGAGCGTTGACCCTCGCGGCGTTCTCGCAACGACCCTTGGTTTCCCTTCTCGCCCTCGTGAGCATCCTGGCGGGAGTGCCCTTTTATTACGTCTGGAAGTGGCTGGCCGGCCACTACGAGGTGAACACTCCAACAACCCCCCACCCGACCGCGAATCCTTGACGCCTCGTCCTGTTTCCCTAAACTGTTCTTTATCAAGATCGAACGGTGCGACGTTCGCCATCCTACAGACCGAGACGACCTCCGCTCATGACCTCGCCGATCGACCCCATGACCACGATGCAAGACCCGTCCACCCCAATTCCTCCCCCTTTGGCCGACTTACCACCGGTGGAAGCTCCGTCGGCGGGCTTCATTGTCCAGCTTTTCGT
>JAYVYS010000045.1:0-5403 GCA_043784005.1 Isosphaeraceae bacterium | reverse complement strand
TATTCGTCGAATGCGAGTTCTTGTGGATTCCGCAAGCCCGTCGCGTAGATCTCCAGATTCGAGCCGTCGGGTTCGCAGCGCAGGATTGAACCGCTGTCGGGTGCATTGAGTTTGCGGCCATCGATTGTCGTGACATTCAGGCCGCGGTCGCCGATGCTGAAGTACAGTCTGCCGTCGGGTCCGAATCGGAGCCCATGCAAGTCGTGGCCGAGAAACGCGACGTGGACTCCGTAGCCGGTGTGCAGGGCCTTTCGGACGTCCGCCTTGCCGTCGCCGTCGGTGTCGCGAAGCATCCACAGGCTGGGGATGTTGGTGAAATAGACGTCGCCTTTGCGAGCGAGAACTCCTGCGGCGAGGCCATCGGCGAGGCCGTTGAAGCCATCCGCGAAGACCGTGGCGTGGTCGGCCCTACCATCGCCGTCGCGGTCTTCAATCAAGCGAATGCGGTCGTGCTCGGTGCCATAGGTCGCGGCTTCCTTGCCAAGATGCTTCTTGTACATCGCCACACGGTCGGCGACGGTCTTGCTCGCGAGGTCGTCATCAAGCCAACTCATGTGCCCACGATTATCGGTGACTCCGTGATGGAGCCGGAACGTCTCGACGGCATAAACCCGGCCCTTCTCGTCAAACGCGAAGGCGACAGGATTGGCAAGCAACGGCTCCGACGCGAACAGTTCCAGCTTCAACCCCTTCGCGACCCGGAACGCCGCCATCGAGCGCTCCGCGTCGGGTGAAGCCGGAGCGACGGTCGGGTCATACGCGTGTCCCGAGGGTTTTTCCGGTTCTTGGGCGAGCAGGGAATCACCCGCAGCCGCGAGAACCAAAAGGAAGACGACGGGAATCAAGGTCAAAGTCGACCGTTGTGTCGGAGTGAAGACGCGCATAGGTGAATAGGCCTGGCTGGGGCGGCACGTCGAGAACTTGGCACAGAGGCGTCTCCGAAGGGGAATACGCTTCGGCTCGACGGTCCGTATATTGTCGCGGGCGGGTTGGTCGAAATCTACCTTAGAACCTAACGCACAACGTGTTCCGCCGCAACATGATTCGAGTTCGTCACTTTTTCGCGTCGAGGTGAGAGGGGTTGTCTACGACGCCAAGGCTTCTTAGACTGTGGTGGCGTGATCGGAACCGAGGGATCACGCATCGCCCTTCAGACACCCGGACAATTACCCATGGCAGAGTTTTTTCCCGACGTCCCCAAGATCCAGTATGGGGGTCCTAAATCACGCAACCCGCTTGAGTTCAAGCATTACAATCCCGATGAAGTGCTCGGTGGAAAGACGCTCAAGGATCACCTCCGCTTCTCCGTCGTATATTGGCATACGTTTAGTAATCCGCTCTCCGACCCCTTCGGTGCGGGAACGGCCGTCCGTCCCTGGGACGATGGTACCAATTCGGTCGAAAACGCCCAGCGCAAGGCTCGCGTGGCCTTCGAATTCATCGACAAGCTGGGCGCCCCCTACTACGCCTTCCACGATCGCGACGTGGCTCCCGAAGGCAAGACGCTCAAAGAGAGTCATGCCAACCTCGACGAGGTGGTAAAGGTATTCAAGGAAGAGCAGGCAAGGACGGGCGTCAAACTCCTCTGGGGTACCGCGAACCTTTTCTCGAACCCCCGGTACATGCATGGCGCGGCCACCAGCCCAAATATCGAGGCCTTCGCTTATGCGGCGGCGCAGGTCAAAAAGGCCATGGAAGTGACCCATGACCTCGGCGGCCTCGGATATACCTTTTGGGGAGGTCGCGAAGGCTATTCAACGCTCCTGAACACGGACATGAAGCGAGAGCTTGACCACCTCGCCCGGTTCCTTCACATGGCGGTTGACTACAAGAAGCAGATCGGGTTTTGCGGCACGTTCTACATTGAGCCAAAGCCCAAGGAGCCGACCAAGCACCAGTATGACTCCGATGCCGCCGCCTGCTTGAACTTCCTGCGAACTTACGATCTGTTGTCTCACTTCAAGCTCAACGTCGAGACCAACCACGCCACGCTCGCCGGACATGAAATGATGCATGAGCTTGAAGTGGCCGCGGGTGCGGGCGCACTCGGCTCGATTGACGCGAATACCGGAGACCCTCTGATCGGCTGGGACACCGACCAGTTTCCGACCAGCTTTTACCTTACAGCCCAGTGCATGCACGTGATTTTGGCGATGGGAGGCTTCACTACCGGGGGAGTAAACTTCGACGCCAAGGTCCGGCGAGAGAGTTTTGAGCCGATCGACCTCTTTTACGCCCATATCGGCGGAATGGATGCCTTTGCCCGAGGGCTCAAGATCGCTCACGCCATCATCGCTGACGGCAGGGTAAGCGGTTTTGTGAAGGAACGCTACAAAAGCTGGGACACCGAACTCGGCCGCCGAATCGAATCGGGCCACACGGGGTTCGCCGATCTCGAAGCCTATATTCTTCCCAAGGGCGAGGCCGCCAAAAACGTGAGCGGGCGGCAAGAAATGCTCGAGAATCTGATCAACGAATTCATTTAAATTGAGCGTGCTTGTAGGGGCGGGCGCCATGCCCCGTTTCGTGTTGCTGGAACATTGCTGGAACGGTGTTCACTGGGACCTCATGCTCGAAACCGCCGAAGGTCCGCTGCGGACCTGGGCGATCGAAGCGGAGGTCGTCGCCGGAATAGACCTCCCGGCCCGTTCTTTACCGGACCACCGCGCGGCTTATTTTGATCTTGAAGGTGAGATCTCTGAGGGTCGCGGAAAAGTCCGACGTATCGACCGGGGAGAATACGAAATCGTGTTATGGACCCATGACCTGCTCAAAGTGCGCCTCGACGGGGCTCAACTCTCGGGGCCGGTGGTATTGCGAAGGGCGGTCTCAGGCGAAGTCGACGACTCAGGAGCGGTCACTGGCTGGCTCGTGCGTTTCGGGAATTTCGACTGAAGCACCTGCCGGGTGGGCAAATTGAATGCGCGAATCTGACCTCGCGAGACGTCGGAAGTCCCCGTCAGGATGATCTCGCCTTTGCGAATCCGGACACCTTCCAACTTGACGTCGTCCCGACCTGTATGGGGCTTGTAGCGAATCGTGACCACGGGAAACTCACCATCGCGCTTCCATCGCATGTCCAGCCCACGGGCGATCGCATGACCGGTCAGGCGGTCTAACAACTTGTCGGCCGGCACTGGCAACACCCCGGCACGGATCTTTTCCAAGGTCAGTTCGAGGACATTCCCCTCCGGAATGCGCGGGCGAGCGACAACCCAGATCACCGAACGAACCGGCCCCTGGTCGAGTTCGAAACCAAGGGTGACCCGGTCCATCTCGAACAACACACGGGGTTCGTGAACCTCGGTGGGAAGTTGGTCCGCGAAGTGCGTGACGAGATCTTCCGCAAGCCAGGCGTTGACCTGCTGGTCGGTGAATATCGCCTCCCAGTTCGGTTCGTTGTAAATATCGTTGCGTAGCTGAAGACTCTGCGCCACAAACTCCTTGGCCTCTTTTTCCCGCTCGCCTTTGGGTAAGGTCGCGCTAGCCTTGTAGAAGTCGGGCTTGTGCGTCAGCGAGAGCCACGCCAAACCAGGAAGTGCGGCCATAACGGAGAGCACGATCACGACGAGTGCGAGCAGTCGCTTGCCCGTTTTACGCATCAATCGACCTACTTCCCGCATTGAGGAGGCGAAGGGTCGGACCTGAGAAATGACTGAGAACAACCAGGTGCAGAGACGTGAAGACGACGATGTGTCGGAATGCGTTCGACTGGATTGGAGCATACGACGCGGTTTGAATTGCGTCAACGTCAAGAACAAAGCGGAAAGCATGCTTCAGTCCCCTTGTTGACCGACAAGTCCGACGCCTATAGTTTAGGAAGAGCCATTCATCCAGGGGATCAAGTGGTCATGCCGACTCGTCTGGTATGCGTAGCCATTGTTCTCTACTGGCTTTACGCGGTCGTCGGGCTGGTCACACGTGATCTGATTCCCGAACTGAGTGTCGGTACGCCACCCGACTTGCGAACCATCGCGGCAGCCGGAGAGGACGCTGGCCCCGCGCGCTGGATCATCCAGGTTGTCGATCACCCCAACGAGGTCGATGGCCGTCGGTCGGTGGGACAAGCCGTCACAGAGTCGAAACGTGAATCCAACGGCGAAGTCGTGATGACCAGCAAGGTCGTCTTCGACTCGGCCCGGCTGCTCGGCGGGATGGTCCGGGGCGGCCGCCCCGTTTCCTCCCCCATCGACGAGCAATTGACCTTCGACAGCACCTATCATGTCGACCCCTCGGGCAATTTGAAGTCATTCCACGCCGAGGTCCGGGCAGGGGGTCAATCGGCCGACCTTTGGAAAATTGACGGCGTCCTCAAGAATCATGCCATTGAGGTTGTCTCCAGGGGGCCTCTACCCCTCTTCAATAGAACATACTCATTCGAGTATCAACCGAGAGAAGTCGTTCAGAGCCAATTTGGCCCACTGGATAGGCTCCCGGGCCTTCAGGTCGGTCAGCGCTGGGACGAACGGGTTGCCAACCCTTTCACAAGTCAAGTCGACACCGTCCGCGCCACGGTGGAGCGTAAAGTATCGATCTTCTGGAACGACAGCACGGTTGAGACCCTCGAAGTTGTCCACAGATCAAAGGCGGTCTCTGCCCGGACCTGGGTCCGTCGTGACGGCCTGGTTCTTCGCCAGGAAGTCGCCCTGCCGCTACTGCGACTCGTGCTGGAAAGGTTGCCCCAAGTCACAAGCAAATCCTTATTGACCCCATCCGAGGGGAACGGTCGATGATCGAGCTCCGGGGTGTGACCAAACTCTTCGGCAACAAACGCGCGGCCGACAAGCTCGACCTACATGTTCGCGCGGGCGAACTCTTCGCATTCCTCGGACCTAATGGCGCGGGTAAAACCACCACGATCAAGATGGTCTGCGGGCTGCTCACGCCCAGTTCGGGGATCGTCCAGGTCGGAGGCTTCCCGGCCTCCAGCCAGCAGGCCAGGCAGATGCTCGCGTACGTCCCCGACCAACCCTACCTCTATGAAAAACTCACCGGGCGCGAGTTTCTGCGTTTCGTCGTCGAAATGTACGGTATTGATGGCCGGAGCGCCACGATGCGAATCGGCGAACTGATTGATACCTTCGAGCTGTCCGAATTCGTCGATGAACTTTGCGAGAATTACTCGCAAGGGATGAAGCAGCGGGTCGTTTTCGCGGCGGCATTGGTGCATGACCCCAAGGTCCTGATCGTCGACGAACCGCTCGTGGGGCTTGATCCCCGGAGTGCCCGGATCGTCAAGGATCTGTTCGTCGAACAGGCCCGATCCGGTGTCGCCGTCCTGATGTCGACTCATCTCCTCTCTATCGCCGAGGAGCTTGCGGATACAATCGGGATCGTCGACCACGGTCGAATGCTGGCCGAGGGGACCCTTGCCGAACTTCGCGAGCGTGTTCAATCACACGG